>JAAYSB010000143.1 GCA_012518475.1 Intrasporangiaceae bacterium
CACCTTCCTCGTCGTGCCCCGGAAGGACAAGGTCGCCGGGTCCGGCAAGCCGCTCGGCGAGATGCTCGAACCGCTGAAGAGCATCCGGGTCTGGCGATTCAGTCTCTACTACGTCGTCGTCTTCGGTGCCTACGTCGCACTCTCGGCCTGGATGCCGAAGTACTACGTCGACAACTTCGGCGTCGAGCTGCGCACCGCCGCTCTCCTCACCGCACTGTTCATCTTCCCCGCTTCGCTGCTGCGACCCGTCGGTGGCATCTTCAGTGACCGGTTCGGTGCGCGGCGCGTCATGTACTGGACCTTCGGGATCATGCTGCTCGTGAGCGGCATCCTGATGATGCCGAACGGGCACATCGTCATCAGTCACGCCGACGGACGGGCCACGGAGCACCTCGGATATGCGATCGGCGTCGTCCCGTTCACGGTCCTGCTGTTCCTGCTGGGTTGCGCCATGGGAGTGGGCAAGGCGGCCGTCTTCAAGCACATCCCCGAGTACTTCCCGGACAACGTCGGCTCCGTCGGGGGGCTGGTCGGCATGCTCGGCGGGCTCGGCGGGTTCTTCCTGCCGCCGCTGTTCGCCTACACCAAGGTGTGGAGCGGCTTCCCCACGAGCACGTTCTTCGTCCTGTTCATCCTCACCGCCGTGTGTCTGGCCTGGATGCACTGGACGGTCGTGCGCATGCTTCACCAGCAGAGCCCCGAGCTGGCCCGCGACCTCGAGCTCAAGGACGAAGATTTCAAGGACGAGGATTTCAGGAACGACGAGCCCAGGGGCGATGAGCTCAGGAACGACGAACTCAACGAAGTGGAGACAGTGTCATGAGTCAGACCAAGGCACAACGCAGCGAGTGGCTCGAGGCGTGGGACCCTGAGAACGAGGAGACCTGGGACTCGAGCCTGGCCTGGCGGACCCTGTGGATCACGACCTTCTGTCTGACTCTGGCGTTCATCGCCTGGTTCCTGCCGAGTGCGATCATCCCCAAGCTCAACGCCCTGGGCTACACGTTCTCCCAGTCCCAGCTGTACTGGATGGCTGCGATGCCGGGCCTGTCGGCGGGCCTGCTGCGACTGGTGTGGATGGTCCTCCCGCCGATCCTGGGCACCCGCAAGATGGTCTCGCTGACGACTCTGCTCCTCATCGCCTCGACCCTCGGCTGGGGCGTGCGGGTTCAGAGCCCGACCGCGCCGTACTGGGAGCTGATGGTGCTCGCGTTCCTCGCCGGTATCGGTGGTGGCGCCTTCTCCGGCTTCATGCCGAGCACCTCGTACTTCTTCCCCAAGCGCAAGCAGGGCACCGCGCTCGGGCTGCAGGCCGGAATCGGCAACCTCGGTGTCTCGATCGTCCAGCTCCTCACGCCCTATCTCATCGCCATCGGCGCCCTGGCCGTCTTCGGTGGCAGCCAGATGATGTCCACGGTCGGCAAGGCGGACCAGCAGGTCTGGTACCAGAACGCCGCGTTCGTCTGGATCCCGCTCATGGTCGTCGGCGCACTCCTCGCATGGACGATGCTCAAGTCGGTGCCGATCAAGGCCAACATCAAGCAGCAGTTCGACATCTTCTCCAACCAGGACACCTGGTGGATGACCCTGCTGTACATCATGACCTTCGGCACGTTCTCCGGCCTGTCGGCGCAGTTCGGCCTTCTCATGATCAACCTCTACGGCTCGGGCAACCCAGAGATCGTCCAGGGTGCCGGTGAGTCCGCCCAGCTGCTCATCGACGGGTATGCGGTGCCCGAGGCGGTCAAGTACGTCTTCCTCGGTCCGCTCGTGGGCGCCGTCGCCAGATTCGCGTTCTCCCCGCTCACCGACCGGATGGGTGGCGCGATCTGGACCCTGATCTCCGGCATCGGACTCGTCGTATCCATCGCTGCCACCATCCCGGCACTGACTCCGGACACCTCGTCGGCAGCAGCGCTCCAGGGCGGCTTCAACCACTTCCTCTGGGGCATGCTCGCCATCTTCCTCTTCGCCGGGATCGGCAACGCATCGACGTTTAAGCAGATGCCGATGATCTTCGAGCGACGCCAGGCCGGTGGGGTCATCGGATGGACCGCGGCGATCGCGGCGTTCGGACCGTTCCTGTTCGGTATCGGCCTCAACTTCCTCGGCGCTGTTCCCTTCTACTGGATCGGCGTCTTCTGGGCAGTCATGTGCGTGGGGATCACATGGTGGCGGTATGCGCGAAGGGGCGCCCCGAAGCCCGGCTGACCGTGCTAGACATGGGACATGACCACTACTGCATTCAAGGGTTCCCCTGTCTCCACGTCCGGCGAGCTGCCCAGCACGGGTGAGGCCGCGCCGGCCATCGAGCTGACCGGCGCGGACCTGTCCGACGTCGCACTGCCCGAGGGCCGCCGGGCCGTCCTCAACATCTTCCCCAGCGTCGACACCGGCGTCTGCGCGACGAGCGTGCGCAAGTTCAACGAGCTGGCGGCCGGGCTCGACGACACCGAGGTCATCTGCGTCTCGGCCGACCTGCCGTTCGCGCTGGCCCGCTTCTGCGGTGCCGAGGGCATCGAGAATGTCACGGCAGCCTCCAGCTTCCGGTCCTCCTTCGGTGACGACTACGGCGTGACCATGGTCGACGGTCCGCTGCGCGGCCTGCTCGCCCGCTCGGTCGTCGTCGTCGACGCCGACGGGAAGGTCGCCTACACCCAGGTCGTTCCGGAGATCACGACCGAGCCCGACTACGACGCCGCGCTGGCGGCTCTGGACTGAGGCTAAGCCCGCGGCAGAGCCCGCGGCACAACATCGTCGCCGATCCGCACCGTTCCGGTGGACCGGGGAATGAGCTGGAGCCCGAACCACGTCCTGCCGTCCCAGGCACGGTGCCGGGCGAGGGTCCGGATCGGTTCCGGGCCGCGCTCGAGGGTGTCCGGGTGGACAGTCGTCAGCACGCAACGGTCGATCGGCTTGGCGACGTCGAAGGCGACGTCGCCGACGCATACCCGGGTCCAGGAGTCCTCCTCGAACGGCGCGACATCGCCGTCGATGACGAGGTTGGGTCGGAAGCGTCCCATGCCGATCTCGGTCGGTTCCTCTCCTCGGTCGAGTGCCGTCTCGGTCACCCAGTCCTGCAGCCGGCGCAGTGACGCGGTCGAGGCGAGTGTCACCGGGTAGGCGTCGGCGAAGCCTGTTGCGTCCCCGGCCCGGGAGTAGTCCGGATTGAGAGCGCGAGGCCGGCCGAGATGGACGAGCCGGACATCGCCGCGACCGAGTGTCTGCTGCACCCAACGCTGTGCCTCCTGCCCGGCGGGTATGCCGTGCAGCGGTCGGCCGTGAACTGTCGCCTCGATCATTGGCCCGGTGGGGCGCGGGACGGCCAACTCGGTACCGTCGGCGTGCAGCAGGAGCCGGTCGCCTTCATCGATCGCGCTGAGTCTCAACAGGTTCCGCTCGGTGCGCGCGGTGAGGCACTCTCCGTCCACATCGACGAGCATCCAGCGTCGGTCCCCGACGAGCCCGAGCGGCTCGACCTCAGCGGAGTCGACCGACCTGCCGCGCGTGCTCTTGACCGGGAAGACCGATATCCCGGCGAGCCGGATGGTCATGTGTCCTCGGGGTCGATCTCCACGTCGCCGACCACCTCGATGACGCGGATCTGGCCGTGGGCGAGGTCGTACTCGGCGCCGACGATCGCGACCCGGCCGGCCTCGACGTAGTCGGAGATGAGGGCGGACCGGGTTGCCAGGAGCTGGGCGGTCTGAGCGACGTGCTCGCACTCGATCTCGGCGGGGCTGGTGCGTCCCTGCCGGGTCGCAACCAGCACGCTCGGGGCCACCCGCTCGACGATGTCGCGCAGGAACCCGGGCGGCATCCTCCCGGTCTCCACCGACTCGATGGCCGCGGCGACGGCGCCGCACGAGTCATGGCCGAGGACGACGATCAAGGGGCAGTCGAGGACGCCGACGCCGAACTCGAGCGACCCGAGCACGCTGGGGTCGACGACATGCCCGGCGGTGCGGACGACGAACAGGTCGCCGAGACCCTGGTCGAAGATGATCTCGGCGGCCACCCGCGAGTCGGCGCAGCCGAAGAAGATCGCGAACGGGCGCTGCTTGACCGCCATCCGGCTGCGGCTGTGCACGTCCTGGTGGGGGTGCTTGCGCTCATCGGCCATGAAGCGTGCGTTGCCGGCCGCGAGCTCGGCCCAGGCCTGGGTGGGGGTCTGTGGCCGCGTCCCGGGGGCTGCCTGGCGCTGGGACTTCACTGCAGCCCCGGACGCTTCTGGATGGAAAAGGCCACCGGCTTGGTGACTGCGGCGAAGAAGTCGTTGCCCTTGTCGTCGACGACGATGAAGGCGGGAAAGTCCTCGACCTCGATCTTCCAGATCGCCTCCATCCCGAGCTCGGGGTACTCGAGCACCTCGACGCTCTTGATGCAGTCCTGGGCGAGACGGGCCGCCGGCCCACCGATCGAGCCGAGATAGAAGCCACCATGGCTGTTGCACGCGTCGGTGACCTGCTGGGAACGGTTGCCCTTGGCGAGCATGACCATCGAGCCGCCGGCTGCCTGGAACTGCTCGACATAGGAGTCCATCCGTCCGGCCGTCGTCGGTCCGAAGGATCCGCTCGCCATGCCGTCAGGGGTCTTGGCCGGCCCGGCGTAGTAGACCGGGTGGTCGCGCAGATAGCCCGGCATCGCCTCGCCCGCGTCGAGGCGTTCCTTGATCTTGGCGTGGGCGATGTCCCGGGCGACGACGAGTGGGCCGGTCAGTGACAGGCGGGTCTTGACCGGGTGCTTGGTCAGCTCGGCGAGGATCTCGGGCATCGGCCGGTTCAGGTCGATCTCGACGACCGCCCCCTTGCCGGTCGACCCCGCACCGACTGCTTCCTCAGCGTCCTCGCCGAGGCTGTCGTGCGTCTGCTCAGGGAGGAACCGGGCCGGGTCGGTTTCCAGCTGCTCGATGAACACCCCGTTCCTGGTGATCTTGCCGAGGCACTGCCGGTCGGCGGAGCAGGACACCGCAATGGCCACGGGGAGCGAGGCGCCGTGGCGGGGGAGGCGCACGACGCGCACGTCGTGACAGAAGTACTTGCCGCCGAACTGAGCCCCGATCCCGAACTGGCGGGTCAGCTCGAGGACCTGCTCCTCGAGCTCGTGGTCACGGAACCCGTGTCCGGTCGCGGCGTCGCCGCTCTTGGGGAGGTTGTCGAGATACTTCGCGGAGGCGTACTTCGCTGTCTTCAGTGCGAACTCGGCGCTGGTTCCGCCGATGACGATGGCGAGGTGGTACGGCGGGCAGGCGGCCGTGCCGAGGCTGCGGAGCTTCTCATCGAGGAACTTCAGCATCGACTCGGGATTGAGGACGGCCTTGGTCTCCTGGTACAGGAAGGACTTGTTCGCTGAGCCGCCGCCCTTGGCCATGAAGAGGAACTTGTAGCTCAGCTCGTGCCCCGGCGTGGTGTCGGCATAGAGCTCGATCTGGGCCGGCAGATTGGATCCGGTGTTCTTCTCCTCCCACGTCGTCACCGGCGCCATCTGCGAGTAGCGCAGGTTGAGCGTCGTATAGGCGTCATAGACCCCGCGGCTCAGGTGCTCCTCGTCGTTGCCGGCGCTGATGACGTGCTGGCCCCGCTTGCCCATGACGATGGCAGTCCCCGTGTCCTGGCACATCGGCAGGACCCCACCGGCGGCGATGTTGGCGTTCTTGAGCAGGTCGAGGGCGACGAACTTGTCGTTGTTGCTCGCCTCCTCGTCATCGAGGATGTTGCGCAGCTGCTGGAGATGGGCCGGGCGCAGATAGTGGGCGATGTCGTGCATCGCGGTCTCGGCGAGCAGGGAGAGAGCGTCTGGGGAGACCTGGAGGAACTCGCGACCGTCCGGACCCGACACGACGTCGACACCGTCGGTCGTCAGGAGCCGGAACGGGGTCTCGTCGGCACCGATCGGCAGCAGGTCGGAGTAGGCGAAGTCAGCCATGGTGGTCCTCTCTCACGGGGCGGTCGCGGGGGTCAGGCGGTGGGTCGGTCGGGTATGAGCAGGGCACGGGACATCGTCAGAGCTCATCGAGGCTGGGGGCATACGCCCCGGCATGGGCAACGGTGACCGCACTGGTCGCGAGCCCGCGCTCGATCGCCGGCGCGACCTGCTCGCTCGAGGCCCCGGACAGCGCGGCGCGGCCTTCAGGGCCGCCGAGGAGGCCGAGGCTGAACAGGCCCGAGAGCAGGCCGGCCATGAACGAGTCACCGGCGCCGACGGTGTCGACGACATACTGGGCGTGGGCCGGCAGCGAGTGCACCGTCCCGGTCCGGGTGCGGAACGTCGCCCCAGTGGCGCCTCGCGTGACGATGACGAGAGACACCCCGAAGCCGATCCAGGCGTCCATGACCTGCTCGATCTCCTGGGCCGGGTAGAGCAGTCGCACGTCATCCTCGGACGCTTTGACGACATCGATGATCGCGAGCAGCTCCTCAACCCCGGCGCGGACGTCATCGAGATCGCCCATGATCCCCGGGCGGATGTTCGGGTCGTACGACAGCGTCGCCGTCGGGTGCTTGTCCCTGAGGGCAGCGCGGGCCCGGGCGGCACCCGGCTCGAGCACCGTGGCCAGAGAGCCGGCGTGGACGTGGGTCGTGCGGTTGCCGACCTTGACGGGGGCGAGGTTCCACGTCACGTCGAAGTCGTAGGTGGCCCTGTGGTCTGCATCGAACGTCACCGCCGCGGTGGACGTCGGCTCAGGGGTGAAGCTCGACTTCGTCAGTTTCACACGGTGTCGCTGGAGGTGGGCTGCGATCCGCTGGCCGCGCTCGTCGGTCCCGATCGCGGTCGCCAGTCGCACCTTGTGGTCCAGTCGGGCCAGTCCGACAGCGACGTTGGCCGGGCTGCCGCCCACGTGCTCGACGTGCGCCCCGGCAGCCTCACGGACGATATCGATGAGCGCCTCGCCGATGACGAGGACTCGGGGTTGGGGCATCGGGTCGACCTTGTCGGTGGAAGGGGTCAGAGCGGAGCAGCGCCTGCCTGAATCCTAGTGGTGAGCGAGGCAGCGGACCCATCAGGGACAATGGAACGGTGACCAACCAGCCATCGACGGGCGAGAACGCAGCACCGAGCACCGCTCCGGACCAGCCGACGGGCGAGGTCGTGCATCCCGAGCCGACGACTCGCCAGCAGGCCAGCGCCTACATGTCGGGTTCCGTCGCGAACATGATCCGGTCGGTCGTCGTCATCGTCGCCATCATGGCGCTGTTCATGGTCATGGCGCCTCGACTCCAGCCCGACCACTCGAGAGTCGACACCGTCGAGACCGCGCAGCAGCTGCACGACTCCACCGGACTCGCCGTGAGCGTGCCGACGGGTCTTCCGGATGGCTGGGTCGCGACTCGCGCCGAGTACCGGCGCGGGGCGGACCGCCTCATGACGTGGCATGCGCTGTACGAGACGCCGGACGGCGACGTGGTGGCGCTCAATCAGACCCTGGACGCCACCGACGTCTGGATCGACCAGACCGTCAACCGGACCGAGGCCACCGGTGAGCGCGACGTCGCCGGAACCACGTGGCAGGAGTACACCCGGGAGGGCACGATGCCGCAGCGCTCGCTTGTCGAGCGGGGTGCGGAGGGCAGGCTCGCGACCGTGGTCACCGGCGATGCGCCCTGGGAGATGCTCGAGGTCTTCGTCGCGGCGTTGACACCGGTGACAGGGACCTAGTCCGCGTCGCCGCCGACGGCACCGCCTGCCGTCTCGGTCGAGCCGCCTGTCGCCCCGGTTGAGCCGTCGACGGCTTCCTGGGCCTGGTCGAGCCACTGCGTGCACCGGGTCGCCAGCTTCTCGCCGCGCTCCCAGAGCCGCATCGACTCCTCGAGAGAGGCCGAACCGGACTCCAGCGTCGCGACGATGGTGACGAGCTCCTCCTTGGCCTGCTCGTAGGAGAGGCCGCTGATGTCGGACCCGGGCTGGAACGTCGCGTCGGGTGAGGTGCTGGTGTTGTTCGGGTCACTCATGGACGTGGTCTCCTTCGTCGGGGGTCGTGGTGGTCTGTGCTGAGCGGGTTGGAGCGGCTTCTCCGGCCACCCGGACACCGAAGTCGCCGGCAGCGACCCGGACTCGAAGCAGCTCATCGACCCTGACCTGGCCCGGGTCGGTGACGACGGTCCCGGCCACGGTCGTCACCAGCGCGTAGCCGCGATCGATGGTCGAGGTCGGTGAGAGCACGCGCGCGGTGCGGCGCAGGTGGGCGACGTGGTCCTGCTCGCGCTCGATCCTGCGCCGGACGGCTCCGCCTGCTCGTGCCCAGGTCCGCACGACCTCGTCACGCTGCAGGTCGAGGTAGGCGGTGGGGGCCGCGAGGACCGGCCGTGCGCGCAACACATCGAGGGTGGCCCGCTCGTGCCGGAGTCGGCCGGTCACGGCTCGGCGCAACCGGTCGGATGAGGCGCGCACTCCGGCGAGCTCCTGGGCGGCGTCCGGGACGATCGCCTTGGCCGCATCGGTCGGTGTGCTCGCGCGGTAGTCAGCGACATGGTCGAGCAACGGGGTGTCGACGTCGTGCCCGATCGCACTGACGACGGGGGTCCGTGCGGCCGAGACCGCCCGGACCATCGCCTCGTTGCTGAACGGAAGCAGGTCCTCGGTCGACCCGCCCCCGCGCGTGATGACGATGACGTCGACGCCCTCGGTCGAGTCCAGGCCCTGGAGAGCCGCGATGACCTCGGGCACGGCGCTCGTGCCCTGCACCGCGACGGTCCGGATCTCGAACCGCACCGATGGCCAGCGGCGCCGGGCGTTCTCGACGACGTCGCGCTCCGCGGCACTGCCGCGGCCGCAGATGAGGCCGACGGTCCGGGGCAGGAAGGGCAACGGCTGCTTCCGGCGGGAGTCGAACAGGCCCTCCTGGGCGAGGTTGGTCTTGAGGTACTCGAGCCGGGCCAGCAGCTCGCCGATCCCGACGGGACGAATCTGGCGGGCATCGAGGGACAGGCTGCCGCGCTGGGCCCAGAACGCCGGCTTGACCTGCGTGACGACGCGGGCACCATCCTGCAGGGGCGGCATCGCGTTCAAGGCGGCGACGCGGATCGCCACGTTGAACGACATGTCGACGTCGGCGTCCCTGAGGGTGAGGTAGGCCATCGAGGAGCCGGGGCGACGGTTGATCTGAACGACCTGTCCCTCGACCCAGACGACCGACATCTTCTCGATGTACTCGTCGACCTTCATCGACAGCAGACGCAGCGGCCACGGCTGCTCGGCAGTGGTGTCAGCGGCTCGCTCGGGCAGGCTCATCGCTTCCCCCAGACCCAGCTCGGGGTGGTCAGCATGCCTTGTCCCTCGATCCTCGTCTCGCCGAGATCCTTGGCCAGGGTGACCGAGTGGATCTCGTCGGCCAGCGTAGTCCCGCCGGCATCCTCGATGGCTGTGACCAGGGCAGCTGAGTGGGTGACGACCACGAGCTGGGTATCCGCGGCTGCTCTCGTGACGAGTCGAGCCAGGGCCGGGACGAGGTCCGGGTGGAGCGAGGTCTCCGGCTCGTTGAGGACCATGAGCTGTGGTGGCCGGGGGGTGTGCAGGGCAGCGACGAGGAGCAGGTAGCGCAGCGTCCCGTCGGAGAGCTCACCGGCGCGCAGCGGGCGGAGCATCCCCGGCTGACGCATGCCCACCTCGCACAGCGGACCCTCCCAGAGCACCTCGACCTCGGCACCGTCGAAGGCCTCGGTGACGGACTGCTGGAGCCCGCTGGCGTCCCCGACCTCGAAGACCGTCTGGATCGCGGCGGCCAGGTCGGACCCGTCTCCGGAGAGCACCTCGGTGCGGGTACCGACCTGCGGTCGACGCGCCGGCGCCCCGGCGTCGACCCGGAACCCGTCATAGAACCGCCAGCCCCGGATCTGCTCGCGGACTGCGAGCACCTCCGGCGCACGACGTGGGTCTGCGACCTCGCGGAGCATGCTCATCGCCGGGGAGAGGCCGTCCGCGAGGTCGACCCAGGCCGCTCCGTCGCGAGTCATGACGGCCGGACCCTTGCGCCGCACGAGGACCGACCCCGGCCGGGCGACCTCCCCGCTGAAGACGAGCTCTCGCTTGATCTGCGGGTCGCGGTTGAAGGCGGACCGGTCCTGGGGCACGGGCATGCCGAGGTCGATGAGGTAGCCGAAGTCGGTTCCGGAGAACCCCATCTGCAGACTGATCGGTCCCGTGCGACGGGTGCCCTCGACAGGGGCCCCGCGGCGGGCGGCCGTCAGGGAGTCCGGTCCGGCCCAGAGGGCCGACTGCAGGCCCCCTTCGCGGGCGAGGGAGCCGATGACCTGGCCGGAGGCGCAGTCAGCGAGCAGGCGGAGCGAGCGATACAGGCTCGACTTGCCACTGCCGTTCGGGCCCGTGACCACGGTCAGCCGTCCGAGCCCGACGACCACGTCGCGCAGGGAGCGGTAGCCGCTGACAGCCACAGTGGTGATCACGCACGCCACTCTAGGGAGCGGGACTGACATCGGGCTCGCGAGAGGGGAGGGGGGAGCAGTGCGTCCTCCCACGTACGATGGAGGGTATGTCTGCCACACCTGACCAGCCGACCAAGCGCGTCCTGCTCGCCGCGCCGCGCGGATACTGCGCGGGTGTCGACCGAGCTGTCGTGACCGTCGAGAAGGCGCTGGAGCTCTACGGGCCGCCGGTGTACGTCCGCAAGCAGATCGTGCACAACAAGCACGTCGTGCGCACCCTCGAGAAGCAGGGCGCGATCTTCGTCGAGGAGACCGACGAGGTCCCCGAGGGCGCGACCGTCATCTTCTCGGCACATGGCGTCGCGCCAGTCGTCCATGAGGAGGCCCGCCAGCTGTCCCTGAAGACGATCGACGCGACCTGCCCGCTGGTGACGAAGGTCCACCGCGAGGCGGTGCGCTTCGCCGACAGCGACTACGACATCCTCCTCATCGGCCACGAGGGCCATGAGGAGGTCATCGGCACCGCTGGGGAGGCTCCCGACCACATCACCCTCGTCGACGGGCCGGACGACGTCGACAACGTCGAGGTCCGCGATCCCGAGAAGGTCGTGTGGCTGTCGCAGACGACGCTCTCGGTGGACGAGACCATGGAGACGGTCCGCCGCCTGCGGGAGAAGTTCCCCGCCCTTCAGGACCCCCCGTCGGACGACATCTGCTACGCGACGCAGAACCGCCAGCTGGCCGTCCGGCAGATGGCTGCCGACTGCGACCTCATGATCGTCGTCGGCTCGACGAACTCATCGAATTCTGTGCGTCTGGTCGAGGTCGCTCTCGAGTACGGCGCCAAGGCGGGTCACCTTGTGGACTTCGCCGAGGAGATCGACGAGGCCTGGCTCGAGGGCGTCAACACTGTCGGACTGACCTCCGGTGCCTCGGTGCCCGAGGTCCTCGTCCGCGGGGTCCTCGACTTTCTTGCCCAGCACGGCTTCGAGGACGTCAAGCCGGTCCTCGCTGCAGAGGAGTCGCTCACCTTCGCGCTGCCGACCGAGATCCGGCGCGACCTCAAGGCCGCCGGGATGTCCGACAAGATGACGCACGACGCGTCGTTCGCCAGCTCGCTGCACTGACCTGCCAGCAGTCGGGGGCTTGAGCCTCAGCTTGCGTCTCGCTCGCGCCGCTGTTCGTCGGCTGCCGGATCGAGCAGCAGCTCCGGACGGGCCTCCTCGGCCGCCACGGCATCGAGCAGCTCGACGGCGCTGAGCTGTCGCGGCGCTGCCTCAGCGGTCGCCGGCTCGTCGAGGTCCCCGGTCACGAGGTCGAGCTCACGCAGCTTGCGGGCCGTCACGAGCACACGGGACTCGAGCGTGCCGACGAGCCGGTTGTATGCGTCGACGCTGCGGCTCAGCGAACCGCCCACCGCTGCGACGTGCGAGCCGAGCGTCGAGAGGCGGGTGTAGAGCTCCTGGCCGAGGCCGAGCAGCTCACGGGCATTCTCGGTGAGGGCGTCCTGCTGCCAGGTGAAGGCAACCGTGCGGACCAGGGCGAAAAGGGAGCCGGGAGAGGCCAGGACGACCTTGCTGCGCAGCGCCGACTGGTGCAGGGACGGGTCGGCGGCCAGAGCCTGGGCGAGCATGGCCTCGCTCGGCACGAAGCAGACGACCATCTCGGGTGTCGTCGGGAACGCGGACCAGTACGCCTTGCCGGCGAGGGCCTTGAGATGGGCTGCGAGTGAGCTGGCGTGGTCGCGCAGGAGCTGCTGGCGCTCGGCCGGGTCGAGATCCTCGGTCTGGGCCTGGAGGAAGGCCGTCATGGGAGCCTTGGCATCGATGACGAGGACCTTGTCGCCGGGCAGCCGCACGACGGCATCCGGACGCAGCTGACGGCCATCGGGCCCGCTCACCGTGACCTGTGTGTCGAAGTCGCAGCGGGACAGCATCCCCGCGTCCTCCAGGACCCGCTTGAGCTGCACCTCGCCCCAGGCACCGCGAACGTTGGCAGAGTTCAGTGACCCGGCGAGGGACTGGGTGGCCCGGCCCAGCTCGCCGGCCGCGGTGTGCACCTGCTCCATCCGGGTGCGCAGGGCGGCGAACTGGCTGGTGCGGTCCCGCTCAAGGTCCGAGACGTGCCGCTCGACCCGCGAGAGGGCATCGCCCAGAGGGCGGAGAGCAGCGGCTGTCTGGGCGTCGTCGGCAACGGTGGCCTCGAGGTCGACGACGCGCTCGCGGAGCAGGTCGCGCTCGGTCCCGAGGACGGCGAGGTCCCGCTCGGCACGCAGGCGCATCGTCCACCAGGTCGCCCCACTTCCGAGGAGGACAGCGACGGTGGCAACCAGGATGACCGAGAGGATCGGCATGGAGGTCGTCATGGCACCACGGTCTCAGGGAGGACTGACAGAGCTGACCTGACCGATCGTCGGAACGTTCTCCGCAGCGCGATCCATCGTCGGATCCCGTGATCACGACGAAAACTCCAGGGAAACGCGCCCGAAGTCACAACATCCGCACTACGGTAGCGACAGTCGGGCCGACCGAGAGGAGTGCAGGTGGCCAGCGCCGGTGCCGTCGAGCTCACCGCCGTCACGAAGCGGTTCGGGGAGCACACTGCCGTCGACCGCCTCGACCTGGCGATCGAGCCCGGCGAGTTCATCGCCCTGCTCGGGCCGTCCGGCTGCGGCAAGACGACGACCCTGCGGATGATCGCTGGCTTCGAGCAGCCCGACGAGGGGGACATCCGGATCTCGGGGGAGTCGGTCGCCGGGGTCCCGCCGCACAAGCGGCACGTGAACACGGTGTTCCAGAACTACGCCCTCTTCCCACACATGAACGTCGCGGAGAACGTCGCCTACGGTCTCCAGCAGCAGCGCACTCCCAGGGCCGAGATCCGGCAACGAGTCGCCGAGGCGCTCGACATGGTGCAGATGCGCAGCCTCGCCGATCGCAGACCGGCCCAGATGTCGGGCGGACAGCAGCAGCGGGTCGCTCTGGCACGGGCCCTGGTCAACCGTCCCTCGGTGCTTCTCCTCGACGAACCGCTCGGCGCCCTCGACCGCCAGCTCCGCGAGGAGATGCAGATCGAGCTCAAGCTCCTCCAGGCCCGGCTCGGCACCACCTTCGTCTTCGTCACCCACGACCAGCACGAAGCCCTGTCCCTCGGGGACCGGATCGCCATCATGCGGGCCGGCCGGCTCGAGCAGCTCGACACCGCCGACGCGGTGTATGCCCGACCCGCCTCCGCCTTCGTCGCCGGCTTCGTGGGGCAGCAGAACTTCCTCACCGGGCAGGCGCGGGGAGACGGGACGTTCGACGCGGGGCAGATCCGGCTGCGCAGCAGCCGGAACGGTGAGGGTTCCCTCCTCGGCGGGCAGGTCCGGGCGGCGATCCGCCCGGAGTACGTCACGGTGGAGAAGGTGAGCGACGCATACCCCTCCGGATCCGCCCCCGCCGGTTCCGCACTACCCGAGAACTCCGCTGTCGGAAGGGTCGCTTCGGTCGCCCACCTCGGCGAGACGATGCAGTACATCGTCGAGGTCGAGGGGCAGGACAGCATCCTCAGCAGGATTCCCACGCCCCAGGCGCCGGCCGTGAACGTGAACGACGCCGTCGTCGCCTCCTGGGACGCCGACAGCGTCCACCTGTTCCAGGCCGAGCTCTCGGCGCCCCAGCACCCCGCATCCCGCACCTGACCGTCGCCGCCCACGAAGGAGACCACCATGACCCGCGCTCGCCGACCCCGCCCGATCCGGATCCTCGCCCCTGCTGCGGTCGCGCCGCGGATCCGCGCCGAGTTCAACCGGCGCCAGTTCCTCGCCGGTGCGATGGCGCTCGGCGGCGCAGGCCTGCTCACCGCCTGCGGCGGGGACTCCGACGGTGACACCGCGAGCCCGACCGGGGACGCGAGCCCCCGGGCCACCGGAGGCGACCTCGAGGGTCAGGTCTCGATCTACACGTGGGGCGACTACGACAGCCCCGACGTCCTCGACGCCTTCAGCGAGGAGCTCGGCCCTGAGATCCGCCTGGACGCGTTCAACTCCAACGAGGAGATGATCGCCAAGCTCGTCGCCGCCCGTGGAACGAGCGGCTACGACATCGTCGTCCCCACCGGGCAGTTCATCCCGCAGATGGTCGAGAACGACCTCCTCGAGCCGATCAACAAGGAGCTCATCCCGAACATCGAGCACGTCGACGAGGCCTTCCTCGGCCTCGAGTGGGACCCGGAGAACGCCTACTCGATCTGCAAGGCGTGGGGCACGACCGGCTACGTCTACGACAACACCGTCATCACCCGCGAGCTCACGGACTGGAACGACTTCATCGACGCCGCCAAGAACGAGGCGAGTGGACGCACCAGCCTGCTCGACGACCCCGCCGAGCTCACGGGGCTGTACTTCTGGGCCAACGGCATCAACTGGACCACCGAGGACGAGGCCGATCTGCAGGCGGCAGAGGACTTCCTCGTCGGTGAGCTCGCGCCGCACATCACGGCCTTCGACTCCTACCCTGGTGGCTCGGCGATCCCGCAGGGCCAGCACGTGCTCATGCAGTCGTGGAACGGCGACGCCCGGCTCGGCATCATGGAGAGTCCCGACCCGGACCGCTGGACCTGGGTCCTCGGTGCACCGGCGACCCAGCTCTGGATGGACAACTGGTGCATCGCAAAGGGCGCGCCGAACATCGAGGCCGCGCACGCCTTCATCAACTTCGTCCTTGCCCCGGAGAACGTCATCGAGCAGACCGACTACATCGGCTACCACACCGGCGCCAAGGACGTGGAGTCGATGGCGGAGGAGGCCGGACTGGAGATGCTCGACCTCATCTTCTTCACCCCTGACCAGGTCGCGACCATGCAGGAGGGCGCAGTCAACTCCGCCCAGCAGCGCATCGTCGACATCTGGAACAAGATGAAGGCGGCCGCGGGCGCCTGACCCGGCCCGCGCATACCCCATCGGTTTAGCGGCGACGATCCCGTGCGAGCACCGAAGTTCCTCCTCGCAGTCCCGGCGTGGGCGTGGCTCACCGCGTTCTTCATTCTGCCGGTGGCGACGGTCGTCTACTTCAGCTTCGGCTACAAACCGGGGCTGTTCGGCACGCACGCCACCGATGTCCTGTCTCTCGACCGCTACCGCGAGGCGCTCTCACCGACGTTCTTCACGACCTTCGTCAACACCCTGCGGATCGGGATCCTCGGAACGCTCATCTGCCTGCTCATCGGGATCCCCATGGCCTACTGGATGGCGGTGAAGGTGTCGCCGCGGTGGCGGACGCTGCTGCTCGCGCTCGTCATCGTCCCCTTCTGGACGAACTTCCTCGTGCGGACCATCGGCTGGCAGGTCATCCTCGCCCCTGAGGGCTGGCTGTCCGGGCTGCTCCAGAGCATCGGGCTGCGGGACGCTCCGCTCGCCATCCTCTATACGAGACCTGCTGTGCTCCTCGGCGTCGTGTACAACTACCTGCCGCTGATGATCCTGCCGCTCTTCGTCGCCTTCGACCGGGTCGGTCCGGCGCTGCGCGAGGCGTCCAAGGACCTCGGGGCGGATCGTCTGCGGACCTTCCTGCGGGTGACGCTGCCGATGGCCCGCCCCGGCATGATCGCGGGGATCCTCCTCGTGTTCATCCCCCTCATGGGTGACTACATCACCGCCGTCGTCCTCGGTGGGGCCCGCGGGAACATGGTCGGCCAGCTCGTCGCGAGCCAGTTCCAGGCCGCCCAGAACTGGGCCCTCGGCTCGGCCATGGCGGTGCTGCTCATCGTCGTCATCGCCGGGGCGGTGCTTGCCGGGGGGCTGCTCGCGTGGCTCGTCTCCTGGCCGGTCCGCCACCGGACCCGGCTCGGCCTCGCGGATCTCGAGAACATCGCCGTGCAGGAGCGGGCGTGACTGGCCGGATCAGCCTGACCGATGTGCTCCTGCGGGTCTGGGGAGTGCTCGTCTTCGCGTTCCTGTTCCTCCCGATCGCGGTCATCATCGTGTACTCCTTCAACGAGGGGCGCCTGCTCGTGTCCTTCACCGAGTTCGGGACCACACCGTTCCGGGCCATCGTCGAGCGTCCCGCGATCCGTTCGGCGGTCATGGTCTCGATCCAGACTGGGGCGATCGCCGCGGTTATCTCGACGGTGCTCGGAACCCTCGCCGGCGTCGCCATGGCACGCCGGCCGGGCAAGTGGGTCGTCGTCTTCGTCGGCCTCCTGCTCCTGGTCTCGGTCACCCCGGAGATCGTCGACGCTGTGGCCCTCCTGCCGTGGCTCGTCCTGCTCGGACAGGATGCCGGCATGCCGATCTTCGACAACGGGGTGGTCCGCCTCGTCATCGGCCACTCGCTCTTCGCCACGGCTGTCGTGTCCTACATCGTGCGCGCTCGTCTCGTCGGGCTCGATGCCCAGCTCGAGGAGGCCTCGGCCGACCTCTATGCGACCCCCCTGCGCACCTTCCGCAGGATCACCCTGCCGCTGGCTATGCCGGCGGTGCTCGCCGGTGGACTGCTCGCCTTCACCCTCAGCCTCGACAACACGATCATCTCGGCCTTCGTCCAGGTCTCCGGGACGACCCCCTGGCCGGTCTACGTGCTGTCGGCGCTCCGGTCCGGGCTGCGGCCGGAGATCGCGGCCGTGTCCACCCTCATGCTGCTCCTCACCCTTGTCTCCCTCACCCTGGTCTGGCTCGTCCTGCGCAGGGCCGGGGACAGCTCGACGCAGATCGCCAAGACCATGACCGGGAACTGACCATGACCGCCGACCTCATCTTCCGCGGTGGACCCGTGTTCACCGCTGCCGCTACGCGAGCCCCTGCGACCGCAGTCGCGGTCCGGGGTGACCGAATCATCGCCGTGGGGCACGAGCGGGATGACTGGGTCACCGACCTCACGGGACCGAGCACGGAGGTCGTCGATCTCGGCGGGCGGATGCTCACTCCCGGGTTCGTCGACGCCCACGTCCACCCGGTCTGGGGTGGGCTCGACCTCATGCGCTGCAACCTCGCCGACGACGTCACCGCCGAGGCCTATCTGGACCGCATCGCGAGGTATGCCGGGAGCCATCCGGACGTCGAGTGGATCCTCGGGGGCGGCTGGGCGATGGCCGCCTTCCCCGGAGGGACACCCACCGCGACCGCTCTCGACCGGATCGTCCCGGACCGCCCCGTCTTCCTCGCGAACCGCGACGGTCACGGCGCGTGGGTGAACTCGGTCGCCCTCCGCCGCGCGGGCATCGACCGCGACACTCCGGACCCCTCGGACGGCCGGATCGAGCGGGACTCCGCGGGGAACCCGACCGGCTGCCTGCACGAGGGGGCGATGACCCTGGTCAACCGGCTGCTCCCGGAGACCTCGGCGGAGGAGATGGGCGAGGCGCTGCGGCTCGGGCAGGCGTATCTGCACTCCTTCGGCGTCACCGGCTGGCAGGACGCGATCGTGGGAGCGTACGGCGATGCCGGCGACCCTGCGGCCGCCTATCTGGCCGCTGCTCAGGACGGCTCACTCACCGGCCGCGTCGTCGGCGCGCTGTGGTGGGACCGCGGTGCCGGTCTCGAGCAGCTCGATGGACTCCGCGAGCGCCGGGAGCGGTTCTCGCACGGCCGCTTCCAGGCCTCGGCGATCAAGATCATGCAGGACGGCGTCGCGGAGAACTTCACCGCCGCCATGACCGAGCCCTACTGTGACGGGCACGGCCACCCGACCGACAACTCGGGGATCTCATTCGTCGAGCCAGGCCTGCTCAACGAGGCAGTGACCGTGCTCGACGCCGACGGCTTCCAGGTGCACTTCCACGCCATCGGCGACCGGGCCGTCCGGGAGTGTCTCGACGCGGTCGCGGCGGCGAGGGACGCCCATGGTCTCAACGACCTTCGCCACCACATCGCCCACCTCCAGGTCGTCCACCCGGAGGACGTGCCGCGCTTCCGGAGCCTCGGCGTCGCGGCCAACCTGCAGATGCTCTGGGCCACCCTCGAGCCGCAGATGGTCGAGCTGACCCTCCCGTTCCTCGGGGAGCGCCGAGCCTCCTGGCAGTATCCGTTCGGCGACCTGCTCCGCAGCGGGGCCGCCCTCGTCGCAGGATCCGACTGGTCGGTGTCCACGCCCAACCCGTGGGCCGCGATCCACGTGGCGGTGAACCGGTCGATCCCGCCGGGAGAGGTGGAGCCGGGAGAGCTGGCGGATCTCAACTTCGCCCCCTTCCTGCCGGAGCAGGCGATCGACCTCGGCACCGCGCTCACCGCATACACCTGCGGATCGGCGTGGGTGAACCACCTCGACGACTGCGGCCAGGTGCGCGAGGGGGCGCTCGCCGATCTCGTCGTCCTCGACCGCGATCCCTTCGCCGGTCCGGTCGCTGACATCGGGCTCACCCAGGTCGACCGCACCTATGTCGGAGGGCGGCTCGTCCACGAGCGGTGAGCCGTTCGCGGACCTCAGGTGGGCAGGCGCCGGGAGGCCCAGGAGCGCGCGGTCCGGTAGCCGAGCCGATGATAGACACGGCGCGCGGTGTCGTTGTCGCTGAACATGCCGAGCGTGCACACACCGTCCTCGGCGATCGCCCTCCTCGTCAGCGCGGCGGAGATCACCGAGCCGAGCCCTTCCCGCCGTCGGTTCACCGCGGTGACGATCCCGGCGAGATGGGGAACGCCGGTGGCCTCCCGCTCGGCGCCTCCGACGGCGATGAGAGCACCGGTCTCCTCCCGCAGACCGAGCCAGCCCTGCATCCGACCGGTCCCGATCTCGGTCCAGACCCGCGGGTTGTTGGCGCGGGAGAACGCCTCGATCTCGGGGCCGTCGTCCCGGTCGTCGAGCTCGACGATGTCTGCCTCACGAGGGTCGACCGGTGGCGCGGTGTCGGTCCACATCCACTCCCAGTCGCCGCCGTCGGTCAGGCCCAGGACCGACTCGAGCAGTGCTGCGTGGGGCAGCGGGCCCGACACCGCGGTGACGCCGGGCTGCTCGAGCAGGCCGGAGGCGGCGAGCCATTCCAGTCCCGGTCGGAGCTGCTCGGCGGCGACCTCGGCGCGGTCCAGGGGGGTGACCCAGAATCCCGGTCGCTGGCCGCCACGCTGAATGACTGCCACCTGCCCGTCGAACCAGACCGGCGGCAGCTCCGGTGGCACGACCCAGCGCACCCAGGGGTCGCCGTTCGCGAGGCGGGCCAGCTGGTCGCGGGAGGTGATGCGGTCCACGAGCGGCAGTCTGCCACCGTGCGCCCTCGCGCCGGTCGCCCGGTCGGGTAGCGTCGTCGTCATGCCCGACGAGCTGCGCGACGACCTGACCAGCGCGACGCCGGAGGCTGAGGCGAAGCGGCTCTCGTTCATCCGGATCCTCAACGACCGGCTGCCGCGGAAGCGGCTCATCGGTCAGGGCCTGCTGCGTGACAGGGGCGGCCGGGTCCTGCTCTGCGAGCTCACCTACAAGCGCGACTGGGACCTGCCCGGGGGAGTCGTCGACCCGGACGAGAGCCCGGCGCACTGCGTGGTCCGCGAGATCAGGGAGGAGCTCGGCATCGAGACGGCGGTGCGCGGTCTGCTCGCCGTCAACTGGCTCCCTCCGTATCGAGGCTGGGACGACGCGCTGCTCTGCCTGTTCGATCTCGGAGTCGTCGATGCCTCCATCACGGAGAACGCGACTCTGATGCGCCGGGAGATCAAGGGTGCCCACTGGGTGACGCGGGACGACCTCGCCGAGCACGTTGCTCCCTACACGCTCGCCATGCTCCGCGAGGTGCTGGGCGCGGTCGGCGAACAGTCTGTGCAGGGGACCCTGTACATCGAGGACAGTCGGCGCATCGAGTTCCCCTCAGCCACAATGGAATCGGAGTGATCACCTGGGGCGACCCGGACCTTGCTGCCCAGGCGTCAGCGCGGCTCAACAGGGATGAACCCTTCATCGCCGTGCTCGTCGACGGTGCGATCACCCGGAGGGCCGGGTCCGGCATCGAGGAGGCTGCCGATGTCGAGATCGGCTCTGTGAGCAAGGCTCTCACCGGACTGCTCCTCCATGACTCCATCGACCGCGGCGAGGTGACGATGGCGACCAGGCTCGGCGACCTGCTCGACCTCGGGAGCGGCCCTGTCGGCGACGTGACTCTCGCAAGCCTCGCGACGCATACCTCCGGTCTGCCTCGTCTTGCCCCGGCCGCAGACACGCTGCGCAAGACCTGGCGACTCCTGCGCCACGCGGAGAACCCCTACGGGGAGAGTCTGGATCAGCTTCTCCACCAGGTCCGCGACATCGTCCCGA
>JAAYSB010000144.1 GCA_012518475.1 Intrasporangiaceae bacterium
CACGCCGTGGCCCTGCGCTGGTCGATGCCGAATGTGTACGGCATCAACCCCGGCGACGTGTGGTTCACCGCGTCCGACGTCGGCTGGGTCGTCGGCCACTCCTACATCGTTTACGCCCCGCTGCTCACCGGCGCGACGACTGTCCTGTTCGAGGGCAAGCCGGTCGGCACGCCGGATGCCGGCGTGTTCTTCCGGATCATCGACGAGTACAAGGTGACGGCGATGTTCACGGCACCCACCGCATACCGCGCGATCAAGAAGGAGGACGCGGCCGGTGAGCTGATGAAGCAGTACGACCTGTCCTCCCTCAAGACACTGTTCCTCGCCGGCGAGCGGCTCGACCCGGACACCTACGAGTGGGCGAGCGAGCGCCTCGGCATCCCGGTCGTCGACAACTGGTGGCAGACCGAGACCGGATGGCCGATCGCCGCGAACCTGCGGGGCCTCGAAGAGATGCCGATCAAGCCCGGCTCGCCGTCCGTGCCCGTCCCCGGGTACCAGGTCCAGGTTCTCGACGACCAGGGCCAGGAGATCCCGGACGGGCAGGAGGGTGCCATCTGCATCAAGCTGCCGATGCCGCCTGGCACGCTGCCGACACTGTGGCAGGACGACGAGCGGTATGTCTCCGGCTACCTGTCCGCGTTCGACGGCTACTACCTCACCGGCGACGGAGGCCTCAAGGACGAGGACGGCTACCTGTTCGTCATGGGCCGCACCGACGACGTCCTCAACGTCGCCGGGCACCGGCTGTCGACGGGCTCGATCGAGGCTGCGCTCGCCGGCCACCCCGCGGTCGCCGAGTGCGCCGTCATCGGTGTCGCCGACGACTTCAAGGGTCAGGTCCCGCGCGGCCTCGTCGTCCTCAAGGGCGGCATCGACGCCGACGCCGAGGGCGAACAGATCGTCAAGGAGCTCGTCCAGCGGGTGCGCGGCGAGGTCGGTGCGGTCGCCGCGCTCAAGCAGGTCGACATCGTCTCGGCCCTGCCGAAGACGCGCTCGGGCAAGATCCTCCGCAAGACGATGCGCGAGATCGCCGACGGCAAGATCCCGTCGATCCCCGGCACGATCGAGGACGCCTCCGTGCTCGACCAGCTCGCGGAGACCCTGAAGAACACCGTGCGCTGATCGACGCCACGATCAGGACGGGACGATCAGCGAGGCCAGCACCAGAGCCAGGATGAGCAGGGTCTCCAACACCTCGATGCTGGCGCCCAGACAGTCACCGGAGATGCCACCGAGTCGATGGCGCCAGTAGAGGGCGATGGCGGGAACGAGGACCAGTGCCACGGCGACCGGCGGAGCCCCGATGCTCGCCAGAGCCAGCAGCCCAGCCCAGGCCCACACCTGGCCCATCCCGAGCTGCCAGCTGAACCGTTCGGCCATGCCCGCCTGCTGGATCGGCGGCAGTCGACGGCTCCACCACAGGCTGCCCCAGCGCGCCCACGCCGGGACGAGAATGATCCCGAACCACCACTGGGAGCCGACCAGCTCGGCCAGGAGGACGAGCTTAAGGATCAGCTGGAGGACCAGTGCCACGACGCCGAACGCTCCGGTGTGCGGATCCTTGAGGACCTCCAGGAAACGACCCGGATCGCGGTGAGCTGCCCCGAGGGCATCCGCGACGTCAGCCAGCCCGTCGAGATGGAGCGCCCCAGTCACCCACACCCAGATCGTCAGCGCAAGCACCGCCGCCAGCCCCGGCCGCTGCGACAGCCCCCACAGTGGCAGCACGAGCAGGACACCGACGAGCAGGCCGACGAGTGGGTGAAATGCAGCAGACCGGGTCAGATCCTCCTCCCGGAAGTCGCGCACCTGTGGTGTCGGCAAGCGGGTGAGGAACTGGACGGCAAGGATGATCCGGCGTCCGATCATGGCTGGACGAGCTCCACGATCTCTCCCCAGAGGCCTGTGGGCCCGTCCTCGACCGAGAGCCGCAGCCGGGTGCCGTAGTCGATCCGGATCGCCCACGACGTCGGGAACGGGAGCCCGCAGGCGAGAGCCAGCGCCATCCGCAGGGTGGCGGCATGGCTGACGACGAGGACCGGGCCGGGTCGCGCGACGATGTCCACCAGCCCGGCGTGAACCCGTTCCCCGAAATCGTCCCAGCCTTCCCCGTCGGGGGGCCCGTGGAGCCTCGGGTTCGAGTGAAAGTCAGCCAGCGCGTCAGGATCCAGCTCTGCGCTGGGCAGACCGTCCCACGAGCCGAAATCCAGTTCCGACCAGCGCTGGTCGACATCGACCGGCACGCCCATGCTCTCCGACAAGGCTTCCGCAGTCACCCGCGCGCGGATGAGTGGCGAGGTGACGATGTGCCGCCAGCACAGACCTTCGTGGCGCCTCAGCACCGGGGCGAGCGCACCGGGCAGGAGAGGAGGGTCGGTTCGTCCGTCGAGATGACCGCGGCGGCCGGTGTCTGCGTGACGGATCAGATCAAGGATCACCTGTCGGCCTTCGTCGCCACCGCTGCCTCGGCGAACGTCGACATCTCGCTGTGGAGTGCGCACGCGAGCCGCACCAACGGCAGAGCCAGTGCGGCGCCGGAGGCCTCGCCGAGTCGCATCCCGAGGTGGAGGAGCGGAACGGCTCCCAGCTCGTCGAGGACTGCCTCGTGGCCATGTTCGGCAGAACAGTGGCAGAAGATCAGCCAGGGCCGCGCGTCGGGATTGAGCCGCACTGCGGCCAACGCCGCCGCGGTGACGACGAAGCCGTCGATCAGCACGGGCAGACCGCGCTGCGCCGCCGCCAGGATCGCACCGGTCAAGGCGGCAATCTCGAGGCCGCCGACGCGCCGCAGAGCCTCCTGTGTCGGGTCGGCCGCGCCGGCAATCCCGTCCCGGTGCAGAGCCAGGGAACGCTCGATGACCATGCGTTTGTGGTCAACTCCCGCAGCGTCCAGTCCAGTGCCCGCCCCGACGAGCCGCTCGCCCGCCAACTCAGTCAACGCACCGATGACAGCACTGGCAGCTGCCGTGTTGCCGATCCCCATGTCACCCAGGAGCAGCGCGTCAGCACCGTCCGCCACATCGGTGACCGCGCGGCCACCTGCAGCCAGAGCGTGCACGAGGTCGTCCTCGGTCATCGCCGCCTCGACGGAGAAGTCCGCAGTTCCGCGGCGGGTGCGGTCAGGCGTGGTGCCGGGCAACGGCTCATCCGCCATCGTGCCGACATCCCTGACG
>JAAYSB010000145.1 GCA_012518475.1 Intrasporangiaceae bacterium
CCCACTCATCCAGCAGCTGAGCGACGACGGGTGCGGTGTCGTCGTCGTCTCCAGTGAGATCCCCGAGGTCCTCGGCCTGGCCGACCGCGTCCTGGTCGTCGCGGACGGCACGGTGCTGCACGACGGTCCGAGCGCCGACCTCGACGAGCACCGCGTCCTCGACATCATCCTGAAGGGAGACGCTGCATGAGCAGCGACATCACCGCGACGACCGCCGGCGAGCAGAGTCCGTCCGAGGCCGCCGACTCGACGCAGTCCGCCGCTCCCGCGAACCCGGTCGTGCGGTTCCTCAGCACCGGGTTCGGCCGCAACCTCGGCCTCATCATCGCCCTCCTGCTGCTCTGCGTCGTCGGCTTCGCCACGGCCGGGGACCGCTTCGCCAGCGCCGACAACCTGCTGACGATCCTCCGGCTCGGGTCGGTCATCGGGGTCGTGAGCATCGGGATGACCTTCGTCATCAGCGGCGGCGGCATCGACCTGTCCGTCGGCGCCATCGTCGCCCTCAGCTCGGTCTGGGCGACGACCCTGGCCACCCAGCAGATGGCCGCCGACCTCCACTGGGTCGTCATGGTCTTCACCGCGATCGCGGTCGGAGCCGGCTGCGGCCTGATCAACGGACTCCTCGTCGCCTACGGCAGAGTCGCGCCCTTCATCGCCACACTCGCGATGCTCGCCTCTGCACGAGGCCTCGCCGAGATCATCGCCCAGCGCCGCACCCAGATCATCCGCGACCGGGACTTCATCACCTTCTTCGGCGGCAGCGCCTTCGGCATCCCGGTCCTCGTCATCATCTTCGTACTCGTCGCCGTCACCGGCTGGGTCCTCCTCAACCGCACGACCTTCGGACGCCGCACTCTCGCCATCGGCGGCAACCCCGAGGCCGCACGTCTGGCCGGCATCCGCGTGCAGCGGCAGACGGCGATGCTGTATGTCCTCCTCGGCGTCGCCTGCGGCATCGCGGCCGTCATGCTCATGGCCCGCACGACGACCGGCACCTCCACGCACGGCATGTTGTACGAGCTCGACGCCATCGCGGCCGTCGTCATCGGCGGAACCCTCCTCAGCGGCGGTCGCGGCACGATCGTCGGCACCGTCCTCGGCGTCCTCATCTTCACGACCCTGACCAACGTGTTCACGCTCAACAACCTCGACACCTCAACCCAGGCCGTCGCCAAGGGCATCATCATCGTCGCCGCGGTGCTCCTCCAGCAGCGGGTGGCCGGACGACATCAGTCGAGCGGGTGATGCCGTGACCCGACGACCCAGCCCACCCGTCCCTCGACCGCTCGTCAGCACGACTCCTCGACCCCTCTGATCGACCACAGCCCGAACCGGCGCACCGCCTCGGAAGAACTGGAGAACCCATGAAGAACACCCGCACCCGCTCAGCCCTCGTCGCCGCCTTCGCCGGCCTCGCACTCGTCGTCACCGGCTGCACGAGCAACGACCCGCAGACGACTGACACCGCGGCCGACGACACCGCGAACGACGCCGGCACCAGTGACAGCACGGCGGATGACGGCGGCGACGCAGCCGGCGCCGGCAGCGGCAACGACGAGGTCGGCGACACGGTCGTCATCGGCTTCAGCGGTCCGGCGGCCGACCACGGCTGGCTCGCCGCGATCAACTCCTCGGCCACCGGGGCCGCCGAACAGTACGAGGACATCGACCTGCGGGTCGCCGAGGGGACGAACGACCCCAGCCAGCAGATCGCTCTCGTCGAGACCTTCATCAACGACGGTGTCGACGCGATCGTCCTGCTGCCCACCGACGGCGCGGCACTGACCGAGGTCGCCATGCGGGCGATGCAGGCCGGTATCCCCGTCGTCAACGTCGACCGTGAGTTCAGCAGCGAGTTCGCTGCTCGCACAACGATCCTCGGCGACAACTACGGTATGGGCGTCTCCGCCGGCACCTACGCCTGCCAGCTCATCGAGGATGAGGGCATCAGCGACCCGGTCATCGCCGAGATCGCCGGGATCGACTCCCTCCCGCTCACGCAGGACAGGTCCCAGGGCTTCGAGGACGCGCTCGCTGAGTGCGACCAGACCGTCGACAACCGGGTCGCTGCGGAGTTCACCGTCGAGTCCGGGGAGCGTGTGACCTCGAACCTGCTCCAGGCGGCCCCGGAGATCGACATCATCTGGAACCACGACGACGACCAGGGTGTCGGGGTCATGGCCGCCCTCGACAACGCCGGCCGCGACGAGATGAAGCTGATCGGCGGCGCCGGCTCGGCCAACGCGATGCGCTGGATCCAGGAGGGCCGCATGGAGGCGACCGTCCTCTACCCGCCGACCCAGGCCGCCGACGGCATCAAGCTCGCCCGTCTGCTCGCCCAGGGCAAGGGCATGAGCGACCTCGTCCAGGTCGAGGTGCCCCGCCGGATCGTCCTCAACGCCCCGGTGGTCAACGCGGACAACGTCGAGGAGTACATGGACCTCGGCTTCGAGTCCTGATCCCAACCGATCCGGTATGCGGTGGTGACGTGACTGCGCACCGTCACCACCGCATACCGCATCGGCTCTCAGCCAGGTTCCCGCCCCGACCCGTCCTAGGAAGGGATGGTCATGACTCGCATCGATCTCACCCCCGGCGAGGCTGACGACGCGTCGACCCTCGGCGTCGGCATGATCGGCTACTCGTTCATGGGTCGCGCGCACAGCAACGGCTGGCGCAACGCACGGTCGTTCTTCACTCCGCCGGCGCTGCCGCGGCTCACCGTCCTGGCCGGCCGCAACGCCGAGGCCGCGACGCAGACCGCCCGCCAGTTCGGCTGGCAGTCGGTCGAGACCGACTGGCGCGCCGTCCTCGAACGCGAGGACGTCGACATCGTCGACATCTGCACGCCCGGGGACTCCCACGTCGAGATCGCCGTGGCTGCGCTTGAAGCAGGGAAGCACGTCCTCTGCGAGAAGCCGCTCGCGAACTCCGTCGAGGAGGCCGAGCGGATGGTCGCAGCCGCCGAGCAGGCAGAGGCCAAGGGGATCCGCTCGATGGTGGGCTTCACCTATCGGCGGGTTCCGGCCATCGCCTTCGCCAAGTCCCTCGTCGAGGACGGCCGGGTCGGGGAGATCCGGCACGTGCGCGCCCAGTACCTGCAGGACTGGCTCGTCGACGCGAGCTCGCCGCTGTCGTGGCGCCTGCAGAAGGAGCGGGCCGGCTCCGGAGCGCTCGGTGACATCGGGGCGCACATCATCGATCTCGTCCAGTTCATCACCGGTGAGCAGCTCACCGGAGTCAGCGCCCTGACCGAGACCTTCGTCAGGCAGCGGCCCGTCGGGGACGTCGCGGACGGACTGCGGGCCTCGGGCGCCGGCTCTGCCGAGATGGGCGACGTCACGGTCGATGACGCGGCCGTCTTTCTCTCTCGGCTGACCGGCGGGGCGCTCGCGACCTTCGAGGCGACCCGGTTCGCGACCGGCCGCAAGAACGCGATCCGCCTGGAGATCAACGGCTCCGAGGGCAGCCTCGCGTTCGACTTCGAGGACATGAACGTCCTCCAGGTGCACTCCGGCTCCGGTCCCGAGGCCGGATTCACCCGGGTCGTGGTGACAGAGCCGGAGCACCCCTACGTCGCCGGGTGGTGGCCCGCCGGCCACATGCTCGGTTATGAGCACGGCTTCACCCACCAGGCGGTCGACTTCCTCACCGATGTCGCGCAGGGCCGCTCACCCCACCCGAGCTTCCGAGACGGCCTCGTGGTCCAGCGGGTGCTCGAGGCCGTCGAACGCAGCGCGGCCGCCGAGTCCGTATGGACGCCCGTTGCGACGAACGACCCGACACACTGACCACGACTGCGTCTGAACCGATCTCAGGAGGATCACATGGCTCGTCCGATCACGTTGTTCACCGGCCAGTGGGCTGATCTGCCGTTCGAGGAGGTGTGTCGGCTGGCCTCCGGCTGGGGCTATGACGGGGTCGAGATCGCCTGCTGGGGTGACCATTTCGATCCGTGGGCTGCGGTCGAGGACGAGGACTATGTGCCCGCGAAGAAGGCGGTGCTGGAGAAGCACGGTCTGCAGGTGTTCGCGATCAGCAACCACCTCAAGGGCCAGGCGGTCTGCGACGACCCGATCGATGCCCGGCACCGGGACATCCTCCCGGACCGGATCTGGGGCGACGGGGCCGCTGAGGGGGTGCGGCAGCGGGCTGCCGAGGAGATGAAGATGACCGCCCGCGCTGCGCGCAGGCTCGGGGTGGACGTCGTCGTCGGGTTCACCGGGTCCTCGATCTGGAAGTACGTGGCGATGTTCCCGCCGGCGTCCCAGGACCTGGTCGATGCCGGGTACGAGGACTTCGCGAACCGGTGGAACCCGATCCTCGACGTGTTCGACTCCGAGGGGGTGCGGTTCGCGCACGAGGTGCACCCGTCGGAGATCGCGTACGACTACTGGACCACGGAGCGCACGATGGAGGCGATCGGGCACCGCGAGGCGTTCGGCCTGAACTGGGACCCGTCGCACTTCGTGTGGCAGGACCTGGACCCGGTGGGGTTCTTGTGGGACTTCAAGGACCGGATCTATCACGTGGACTGCAAGGACGCCAAGAAGCTCGTCGGCAACGGCCGTAACGGCATCCTCGGCTCGCACCTGCCGTGGGCCGACCCGCGCCGCGGGTGGGACTTCGTCTCCACCGGCCACGGGGACGTCCCCTGGGAGCAGTGCTTCCGGATGCTCAACACCATCGGCTACGACGGCCCGATCTCGATCGAGTGGGAGGACGCCGGGATGGACCGCCTCATCGGAGCACCCGAGGCCCTCGAGTTCGTCCGCAAGCACGCCTTCGACGCACCCGACGCCGCCTTCGACGCCGCCTTCAGCACCTCCCGCGACTGACGGCGCGCGACGCGGTCGCTACTCCAACAGAACTCCCAGAGACACCCTGGCTCTGCCCACTCCCACCCCGCAGGACCGCTTCTCGTTCGGACTGTGGACGGTCTGGCTGGACCGCCCGAGACCAGTTCGGCGGTGCGCGCCACATACCTCTCCTCGTTCTCGCGAAGCCAGGCGAGCTTGGTGACCGTGTAGGAGGCGACGGGAACCGAACCCGAACGCTCGACCCAGGCCCGGGTGCCGACGACCGAACAGGTCTTTCCGCAGGATCAGGCGTTATAACGCCTCACTCTGCGGACAGACCTGTTCAGTCGGGTGGCGGAGGCGTGGTCAGGCGCCGACGAAGGCCTTGAGGTGCTTGGCGGTGAGCGTTGTGCCGTCCTTGACCATGTCGGCCGGCGAACCCTCGAAGACGAGCTCGCCACCGTCGTGGCCGGCGCCCGGTCCGATGTCGATGATGTGGTCGGCCTGGGCGATGACGGCAAGGTTGTGCTCGATGACGATGACGGTGTGCCCGGAGTCGACGAGGCCGTGGAGCATCTGGACGAGCCGCTCGGTGTCGGCAAGGTGCAGCCCCGAGGTCGGCTCGTCGAGGATGTAGGTGCTCGCGCCCTCCGTCATCGACGCCGCCAGCTTGAGCCGCTGGCGCTCACCGCCGGAGAGGGTCGTGAGCGGCTGACCGAGCGTGAGGTAGGGCAGTCCCACGTCGAGGAGCCGCGTGAGGATCTTCGCGGCTGTCCCGGTCCGGAACACCTCAGCCGCCTCGGCGACGGACATGTTCAGGACCTCGTCGATGTTGTGCCCGTGGAGCCGGTACTCGAGCACATCGGCACGGAAGCGCCGGCCCTCACACACCTCACACGTCGTGGCGACGGTCTCCATGAAGCCGAGCTCGGTGAACGTCTGTCCGACGCCGTTGCAGTTCGGGCAGGCGCCCTCGGAGTTCGCGGAGAACAGGGCGGGCTTGACTCCGTTGGCCTTGGCGAACTCCTTGCGGATCGGCTCGAGCAGGCCGCTGTAGGTAGCCGGGTTGGAGCGGCGGGACCCCTTGATCGCGCTCTGGTCGACGACGAGGACCCCGTCGCGGCCGGCGAGGGAGCCGTGGATGAGGGAGGACTTGCCCGAGCCGGCGACCCCGGTGACGACGGTGAGCACACCCGTCGGGATGTCGACGGAGACGTCCTTGAGGTTGTGCAGCGATGCGCCGCGGATCTCCAGGACCCCCGTCCCCTGGCGCACCTCGGGACGCAGCTCCATGCGGTGGTCGAGGTACCGCCCGGTGATCGTGCCCGACTTCCGCAGGCCTGCGAGGTCGCCCTCATAGACGATCTCGCCGCCGTTCGTCCCGGCGCCGGGGCCGATGTCGACGATGTGGTCGGCGTGCGCGATGACCTCGGGCTTGTGCTCGACGACGAGCACGGTGTTGCCCTTGTCGCGCAGCTGCTCCAGGAGATCGTTCATCCGCTCGATGTCGTGCGGGTGCAGCCCGACGGTCGGCTCGTCGAAGACATAGGTGATGTCGGTCAGCGCGGAGCCGAGGTGGCGGACCATCTTGACGCGCTGTGCCTCACCGCCGGAGAGCGACCCGGAGTCCCGCGAGGCCGACAGATAGCCCAGCCCGATGCTCACGAAGCCCTCGAGCATCTCGCGCAGGTTCTTCAGGACAGGGGCCACACCCGAGTCGTCGATGGTGTCGACCCACTCGAGCAGGTCGGAGATCTGCATGTCGGAGACCTCGGGCAGGTTCTTCCCGGCGACAACGGCCTCGCGGGCGGCCTTCGTGAGCCTGGTGCCACCACAGTCCGGGCAGTCGGTGAACGTCGCGATCTTCTCGGCATAGGCCTTGATGTGGGCCTGCTTGGCCTCCGCGGCCTTGTCGACGAAGGACTGGCGCACCTTGGGCAGCAGCCCCATATAGGTCGTGTTCATCCCCATGAACTTGCCCTTGACCGGCTCCTGCAACCAGAACCACTGCCACTCGTCGGCCGTGTAGTCCTTGAGCGGCTTGTCGGCGTCGAGCTTGTCGCTCTCCGCGTAGAACTTCCACCCCCAGGAGCCCACACCGAAGTTCGGCGCGAGGATCGCCCCCTCGTTGAGGGACTTGCTCATGTCGACGACCTCGGCCTGGTCGATCGCCGCCGCCTTGCCCCGTCCCTCGCAGGTCGGGCACATGCCGCCGGTGATGTGGAACTCCTTGCGCTCCGGCTTGCCCGCCTTGTCGTTGACGCGCACCGAGCCCTTGCCGCTCACGGTCGGCACGTTGAACGAAAAGGCCTGGGACGAGCCGACATAGGGCTCGGACAGCCGCGAGAAGAGCGTCCGCAGCAGTGCGTTGACGTCGGTCACAGTGCCGACCGTCGAGCGCGCGTTCGCCGACATCCGCTCCTGCGACACGATGATCGCCGCGGTGATCCCGTCAAGGCTGTCGACCTCGGGCCGCGCCAGGGTCGGCATGAACGTCTGGACGAACGCTGAGTACGTCTCGTTGATGAGCCGCTGGCTCTCGGCCGCGATCGTGTCGAAGACCAGACTCGACTTCCCCGACCCGGAGACGCCGGTGAACACCGTCATCCGCCGCTTCGGGATGTCGATGTCGACGCCTTTGAGGTTGTTGACGTGGGCGCCGCGGACGGTGATCACTGCGTGGCTGTCGGCGGGCTTCTCGGCAGAAGACATAGGCACGATCTTCGCACCGACTCCGGCAACGGGCGAAGAGGTATGCGTCGCGGACCTGGGTGAGGGACGCATACCTGATCTTCCGTCTCGCACGGCCAGAGCCGTCGGCCCGCGGGAGTAGGTTGGCCGAGTGATCGATTTTCAGAACGCCAGCTATGTCAAGCTCAGCCAGGAGCCCATCGACCGGATGCCTCAGGACATCCACCCGCTGCTGGTGCAGGGCGAGCAGCCCTATGTGTACTACCGGGGCATGCGGGACTACATCGTCTTCACGAACAAGCGCATCATCGCGGTCAACGTCCAGGGCATCACCGGGAAGAAGAAGGACTTCACATCACTGCCCTTCTCCAAGGTCGTCTCGTTCTCCGTCGAGACGTCCGGGACCTTCGATATGGACGCTGAGCTGGATCTGTGGTTCTCCGGTCTCGGCAAGGTCCGGTTCGAGTTCTCCGGACGCACCGACGTGGCGTACCTGAACAAGCTCGTCGCGAGCTACGTGCTCTGAGCCTGCGGGTCAGCCCCCCAACGGGGGTGGAGGTGCCTCCCGCCGGCTATCCGACGTGAGACACCTCCATAGATGCCGATGCGGTATGCGTCAGTCGCCCAGTCCGTGCCGGAAGCCGGCTCGCTGGGCGGCCTCGGCGTCGATGAACCAGACATCCGGCTGGGCACCGTCATAGCCCATATCGCCCTCGCAGACGAAGGAGCCGGTGTCGTACCAGGCCTTGACCGGGTGACCGATCGGCATGATGTCGGGGCCGATCGGAGCGGCGGAGCCCCAGCCGTGGCCGCCATCGCGGATCTCGTCGAGGCTGGACTCGCGCAGGCCGTGGTGGCCACCGCCGTCGCCCTGATCGTCGCCGCTGTCCTGGTCGTTTGCGCCCTGGGCTGAGCCGGGGTCGTGGATCGTGCCGTCGGGGTCCTGGACCTGCGGGCCGTCGTCACCGGCTGCCCAGTCACCGGGCTGACGGAACTCCTCACCGGCCGCGACATCGTGGTCCTCCGGGTCGTGCTCACGTGCGAAGGACTCCTCGCGCTCGCGCCGGACATCCTCGTCCTCGACAAGACCGCCCTCGCTCTCATCGCCCGTGGCGTTGTCGCTGTCGGCCCACTCGTCCGCGTTCTCGCCGGCCTCCCGCTCGGCATTGGTCGGCTCGCCCTGCTCGGCGCGCTCGCCAGCGGTGTCGACCTCGTCATCGGGGTGGTCCGGTGTCGCAGGTCTGTCCTCGTGCTCATCGAGATCGGCGGAGTCTTCCCCTCCACCGTGCCGGGCCGCGTACCCGTCGTCCCCGCCGGACTCGTCCAGGTGTCGCTGGACGGCCTCGCTCTCGGGGACCTCCATCTGCGGAACCTCGCCGCTGCCGTCCCAGCGGTCCTCCGCCACGGCGTCGTCAGACACATCGGCACCGGCACTGGCTCCGCCGGCGGCAGCGTCCTCATCGAAGACCTCGTTGCCCCGCGACTGGTCGACGATCTCGTCACCGAGTGAGTCAGAGGCCTCGCCGCGCTGGCCCTCCTCGGCCTCGGCTGCTCCCACTGCGTCGTGGGAGCCGAGCCCGTCGGCGCCGGGGTCCATCGCGTCGCCACGGTCACCCGCCGAACTGTTCCTGTCGTGCTCGTCGGCCGCCACCTGCTCCTCGGCGCGGGTCGGCGCCTCCTCGGCCCTGCTCTCCCCGGTGAAGAAGTCCTTGACCTTGTCGAAGAACCCCTCGTTCTCGCCGTGTCGCTCGCTCATGCCCGTCTCCGCTTCTCAAGTAGTGGACTGTCTGAGGTGGTGGACTGCTGACCTCACGCTATTGCGTGTGCGCGCTCCTGGGGAGGGGGTGCGGCACGGCGAACTTCCGGACCCACAGGCCCAACCAGTTCTCCCGCAAGAGGCCCGAAACGACCGACGGTCCCGCACGTCCAACCATTCGCACCATTCCCCGGATTCGTCGAGAACGCTCATCACCCCGTAGTCTGAGAGCTCGATCCGGACCGTTCTGCCTCGGATCGCCCCACTCAACTTCTTTGTCGATGCCGCTGTGCCGCGACCGAAGAGCACGAGCTCTCGCACCGCGCCGGGCAGAACCGACTGCATCAGATCTCTCGGAGACCTCACCATGACTACCTTCACCGACCTCGGCGTGCCCGCACGCCTGAGCGCCGTGCTCGCTGAGCGCGGCATCACGACCCCCACCCCGATCCAGGCCGCGACCCTGCCGGACAGCCTCGCCGGACGTGACGTCCTCGGCCGTGGCCGCACCGGCTCCGGCAAGACGTATGCGTTCCTCCTGCCGGTCGTCGCCCGTCTGCTGAGCAGCGGCACCCGCCGCGCATCGAAGAGTCCGCGTGCCCTCATCCTCGCGCCGACCCGCGAGCTGGCCACCCAGATCGACGAGGCTCTCGCACCGCTCGCGGCGGCATCCGGGCTCACCTCGCGCACCGTCTTCGGCGGCGTCGGTCAGAACCCGCAGGTCCAGGCACTCACCCGGGGCGTCGACATCGTCGTCGCCTGCCCGGGCCGGCTCGAGGACCTCATCGGTCAGGGGCACGTGCGCCTCGACGCGATCGAGGTCACCGTCCTCGACGAGGCCGACCACATGGCCGACCTCGGCTTCCTGCCCGCCGTCAAGCGGCTCCTCGACCGGACCCCGCGCGACGGTCAGCGCATGCTCTTCTCGGCAACCCTCGACAACGCCGTGAACGCCCTCGTCAAGCGCTATCTGTCCCAGCCGGTGACTCACGAGGCCGACTCGGCCCAGTCCCCGGTCATGACGATGTCCCACCACGTCCTCCAGGTGACTGCTGACTCGCACCTGCCGGTGCTGCTGAATCTCGTTGCGGCACCTGGTCGTACGGTCGTCTTCACCCGGACCAAGCACCGTGCCAAGAAGCTCGCGCGCCAGCTCAACGCCAGCGGCATCCCCGCGGTCGAGCTGCACGGCAACCTCAGCCAGAACGCCCGCGTGCGCACCATGGACGCCTTCCACTCCGGCGCCGCGCACACACTCGTCGCCACCGACATCGCTGCCCGCGGCATCCACGTCGACGACGTCGGCCTCGTCATCCACGCCGACCCGCCGGTCGAGCACAAGGCCTACCTGCACCGCTCCGGCCGCACCGCGCGCGCCGGGGCCGAGGGCAGCGTCGTCACTCTCATGCTCGGTGACCAGGTCCGCGACGTCCGCGACCTCACCCGCAAGGCGGGGATCTCCCCGAAGACCACCGCGGTCCACCCGAACCACCCACTCCTCGGTGAGATCGCACCGGGCGAGCGGACCTTCCCGGGTGCCTTCACGCATACCGTCTCCGCAGCCCAGCCCTCCCGCTCCGGTGCGCCGAAGCGGAACGGCGCGCCCCGGCGCGGCGGCCCCACGCCGGCTGGAACGTCCCCGACCGGACAGAGCCGGCGACGGAACCGCTCCGGCGGTGGCGCCGCAGCGTTCTCGGCCGGAGCCGGTGGCTCGGGCCGGCGCCGCAGGGGCTGACCCTCCTTCTACGGCCCTATCGTCGGGGTATGACGGTTCGCGAGCTCATCCTCGTCCGCCACGGCCAGTCCGTGGGCAACATCGCCGCCGAGGCGGCAGACCGCGACAAGCTGCACGAGATCGATGTCCCCGCAAGGGATCCCGACGTCGAGCTGTCCGACACCGGACGCGAGCAGGCCGAGGCACTCGGGCGCTGGCTCTGCGAGCAGGCCGAGGACGAACGGCCCGAGATCGTCTGGACCTCGCCGTACCGCCGGGCCCGGCAGACGGCCGAGATTGCGTTGGGGGTATGCGACGCGCATCTCGACTTCCGCGTCGACGAACGCCTCCGGGACCGGGACATGGGCGTGACCGACATGCTCACCGGGCACGGCATCCGGGAGAAGTACCCGGAGGAGGCCAAGCGGCGGGAGTGGATCGGGAAGTTCTACTACCGGCCGTCCGGTGGCGAGTCCTGGGCCGATGTCGCCTTCCGGGTGCGCTCGGTGCTCACCGACCTCGCGAACACCGAGAAGGCATCCCGCGTCCTTGTGTCCGCCCACGACGTGGTCATCCTGCTGTTCTGCTATGTCGCCGAGGGGCTCGACGAGGAGCAGGTGCTCGAGCGCTCGAGGACCAACGGCGTGCGCAACGCAGCGATCTGCCGGCTGGTGCGGGACGACGAGTCACCCTCGGGATGGAGGGTCACGGCGTACAACGAGGACGACCACCTCCGGGAGATGGGGGCCGAGGTGACTGACGAGCCCGAGGTCGGCGATGAGGAAGCCGGTGAGCGCGTCGACGCCGGTGCTGATGCCGGAGGTGAGCGCTAGTGGCCTCGAAGACCCCCGACGAGTCAACCCCCGGGACGGCCAGGAACCCGCGGCTCATCACCCCCGCGATGCTCCGGGCCTGGCCGCTGCCCGACCCAGTGGGGTCGAAGTACTCCCGCGGGCAGGTCCTCGTCGTCGGTGGCGCCCGAGGCACTCCGGGTGCGGTCGCCCTCTCGGGTCTTGCTGCGCTGCGGATGGGCGCCGGCCGGCTCACTCTCGCGGTGGCCGAGAGCGCGTCGATGTCCTTGGCCGTCTCCATCCCCGAGTCCGGGGTCGTCGGACTCCCGGAGAGCTCAACGGGTTCGGTGACCGGTGAGGACGTCGAGCGGCTGCTCGGCCGCGACCTGGAACGCTCCGATGCCGTGCTCATCGGTCCGGGACTCGATGACCCTGAGGGCACGGCCCGCATCCTCGAGGAACTCGTGCCGGTGGCACCGAAGTCGCTGTCGATCATCCTCGACGCCTATGGCGCCACAGTGCTGCCCGACCTGTCGAAGGAGTGCCTGGACCTGCTCTCGGGCCGCGTCGTGCTCACGCCGAACGAGGTCGAGATCGCCCACCTGCTCGAGGTCGACGAGATCGGCCCGGACGAGCTGGCGAGCGCGACCCGCAAGGTCGTCGACCGGTATGGCGCAGTGATCGCGTGCTCCGGCTGGGTCGTCACCCCCGACGGGTTCTGGCGAGTGGCGACCGGTGACACAGGCCTCGGCACCTCCGGCTCCGGGGACGTCCTCGCCGGGGCGGTCACCGGGCTCATCAGCCGGGGAGCGCCGCCGGACCAGGGACTGGTCTGGGGTGCGTATGTGCACGCCGCGGCCGGCGACCGGCTCGCCTCACACTTCGGCCGGATCGGCTATCTCGCGAGCGAGCTGCTCCCCGA
>JAAYSB010000146.1 GCA_012518475.1 Intrasporangiaceae bacterium
CCGCTGGCCGTACTCGATCGGCTGGAACTGGGGCGCCGGTTCGGGCCGGGTTGACGGCCACACCATCGGTCTCCAGGTCGGCGGCAAGTGGACCGACGGCACCTGCTCGACAGAGAACGCGATCACCGTGGACGGAGCGCTCACGAAGATCAGCGACGACCTGGCCTGGCAGTACGACGAGTCCGACTGGCTCCGCCCCTGGACCCTGAAAGGCGGTCCCGTCGACCTCACCTTCCATCCCGAGCACCTCCGCCGCGCCGTCACCCAGCTCGGCGTGCTGTCCTCACGCACCCATCAGTGCTTCGGCACCTGGACCGGCTCGGTGGCAGACGTCTCCGTGGACGGGATCTTCGGCTGGGCCGAGGACGTCCACCAGCGCTGGTGACCGCCGTGCCCGAGCCGTCCTTCCCGCCTATCGACACAGTGGCCGTCATCGGCGCCGGCGCGATGGGGTCGATGTATGCGAGCCACTTCAGTGCCGCAGGTTTCCGCACTCTGCTCGTCGCCAACGGAGTGCGCGCGGAACGCGTGCGAGACAATCCGATTCACGTCAACAGTCGCATCCTCGAGGCGGAGATCGTCGATCCGCTCGAGTGGGACGGCCCTCCGATCGGTCTGATCATCGTCGCGGTCAAGCACAGCCAGCTGGGCGAGGCGGCTGAGCTGGCCCGGCCCCTCATGTCTCCCACCACGACACTGCTCTCCGTTCTCAACGGCCTTGACAGTGAACGGATCCTGCTCGACGCACTCGGCGCCGCGCCGGATCAGATCCCGCTCTGCATGGCCCTGGCCATGGACGCCGAACGCAACGGACGAGACGTCCGCTTCCGGCAGAGCGGACGAGTGGTGTTCGGCCCGGGAGAGGTGAGCGACGCATACCCGATCGGTATGCGGTTGGCCGCCGTCCAGGACGCCCTCACCCGGGCGGGTCTGGCTTGGGAGACGCCGGAGGACATGCGCCACCAGATGTGGTGGAAGTTCATGGTCAACGTCGGGATCAACCAGGCTTCCGCGGTGCTGCGCGCACCGTACGGCGCGTTCGCCGGGCCTGGGCCGGCCCACGATCTCATGTGGGCACTCATCGACGAGGTGCGGACGGTTGCCCGGGCTGAGGGAGTCGAGCTGACCGACGCCGACGTGGACCGGTGGCGGGACGTGCTGGCCGCGCAGCCGGTCGACGGGATGACGTCGATGCACCAGGACGTGCTCGCCGGTCGGCCGACGGAGGTCGACATCCTCGGCGGGCACCTCCTCGAGCTGGCTCGCCACCACCAGATCGCGGTGCCGCACAACGAGACCATCGTCTGGATCCTGCGGGCACTGGAGGCGTCCGGCTGACCGGTTCTACCCGAGTGAGCCCTTCTGCATCAGGCGCACAAGGCCTAGCGTCGACAGCATGGACATCCTGAGCGACCACCCGAAGAAGGACACCTTCAACCTGGAGCAGCTGCGGGCCGCGATCGATGCCGCGAGCGCGTGCGCGAACTCCTGTGCCACCTGCGCGGACAGCTGTCTGCACGAGGAGAACCCAGCGGACATGGCCCGCTGCATCAGCCTGTGCAACCAGTGCGCCGCGATCTGCCGGACGACGGCGCAGATCCTCGCCCAGCCCAGCCCGAACGGCGACAGCTGGCGCGCCATCGTCGAGGCCTGCATCGCCGTGTGCACGGAGTGCGCGGAGGAGTGCGAGCAGCACGCCGAGCACGAGGAGCACTGCCGCATCTGCGCGGAGGCCTGCCGCCGGTGTGCCGAGGCGTGCCAGGCTCTGCTCGACGTCGCTGACTGAGGCACTGACAGCTCGTCACCGGCCGGGCCCTGGCAGCACCTGCCGGAGAGATTCACTCAACCCCGGCGAGGCTCACTCACCCCGAAGCCATCACCTGCGCCTTCACTTCAGCGCTGCCTCTCGACCTGGCCCAAGAAAGCAACCGCTGACGCTCGGCAGCTGAAGCGCCCGACACACATCCGCTCCCGGTCAGAACGGCGGGCCGCCATCTCGGATCTGGGCCTGGATGCGGGCGTGACGTCGACGTTCGCGGCGGATCGTTCGGCGCTCTCTCCGCTTGAGGCGGTAGCGGATCCCGCCGACGCCGGCAGTCGAGCAGAGCTCGTAACGGATGTCGATCCGACGGGTCTTCGCGCGCTGGACGGCTGCGTCCCATGCGGCAGCGAGTCGGGCCTGCTCGTGGGCTTCGAGCGCTGCGCGGGCCTGCTCGCGAAGGTGGATCCTGTCGGTGATCCCTGCTTCGGACAGGCGACGCCGGTCCTCCTCCGTCGCCCATCCGCGGA
>JAAYSB010000147.1 GCA_012518475.1 Intrasporangiaceae bacterium
ACCAGTCCCTCGCGCAGGGCCGCGAGCCCGACTGCGCCACTGCCCTCGACGACGAGCCCGTGCTGGGTCACGAGCTCGCGCACCGCCGCCCGGATCGCGGTCTCCGGGACGGCGCAGACCGTGGCGCCGGCTCCGACGATGAGTCCGGGGGTGATGCTGCCGGGCTCGAGGTTCCCGGCGAGTCCGTCGGCGATGGTGGCTGTGACGGGCACCGGGACAACCTTCCCGGCCGCGATCGCCGCCGAGCAGCCCCGCGATGCGGCGGTCTCGACGCCCACTGCCTGCCACCCGGGCCGGTCGAGGAGCGCCTGCGCGACACCGGCGAGCAGACCACCGCCCCCGACGGGGACGACGACCGTGGCCGGGCCGTCGAGCTGTTCGATGATCTCAGCCGCGATCGTCCCCTGGCCGGCCACCACCGCAGGGTCGTTGTAGGCGGAGACGAACCGGCCCCCGCTCTCCCGGGCGAGATCGATCGCTTCGGCCTCGGCGGCGTCGTAGTCCGCACCGATGCGGCGCAGGTCGATGCCGAGCGTCTCCAGCTGTGCCACCTTCGCCGTTGATGCGGTCTCCGGGACGACGACGGTGGCCGTGACGCCGAGCCGGGTGGCCGCATACGCGATCCCGAGGCCGTGGTTCCCGGCGGAGGCGGTGACGATCCGCGCCCGGCCGTAGGCGGCCGCAGCGGACAGAGCGCCGCGGACCTTGAATGATCCGGTCGGTTGGCGGGTCTCGAGCTTCGCATACACGGGCACGTCGATCCCGGTGAGTGGCAAGGGAATGAGGGGGCTGACCGCGAGGTGGTCGGCGATGACGGCACGGGCGTCCATGCGCCGAGTCTAGGTAGGTCCGGCAAGGGCTATGAGCCGCTAGAGCGAGCGAGGAGGAGTGCCAGTGGGACACCGCGAGGGGGCCCGTCCGTCTTCCGACGCCGTGAGCGTCCGAGTCGTAGGCTGGGCCGATGGACCGACCGGGTTCGCCGCAGTATCCGAGAGAGCCTGTCCTCGACCTCGAGGTCCGCGCGGCAGTGATCGAGTGGCGTGGTCCGGCGCCGTTCTACTGGCTCCCGCTCGGCGAGGAGGACTCCGACGAGCTCGCCGCGCGACCAGAGCTGAGCTACGGCTGGGGATGCGTTCCCGTGATGGTGACCATCGGCGAGACCGAGTACTACACGGCGCTGATGCCGAAGGACGGCCGCTACCTCGTGCCGCTCAAGGTCGCCGTGCGCCGGGCCGAGCAGATCGACCTCGGCGACGTCATCGAGGCGCGCGTGGAGGTCCTCGCCCCGCGCTGACCCTTTCAGTGAGAGGCTGACCCGGTGAACCCTGTCCGCCGCGCCCTCCTGATCGTCGGTGGCTGCGCCGTCCTGGGGGTCGGGGTAGCGATGATCCTCCTCGCCGACCTCGGCTCGGACGGATTCTCCACCCTCGTCAACGGCTTCCGACTCGGGACGGGACTGTCGTTCTTCCTCTCGAACGTCATCGTCTCTGCCGGCTTCCTCCTTCTCGCCGCCTCCCGCCGCGTCCTTCCGGGGATCGGAACCCTCGTGCAGATCACGGTCGTCGGTGGTGTCGCCTCGCTCGTGCTCGAGGCGTTCCAGGCCCCCGACGGGCTTGGGACCAGGCTCATCCTGCTCGCCCTGTCCCTGCCCGTCATCGCCGTCGGCATCACGCTCTATCTCGGGGCGAAGCTCGGTGCCGGGCCGATCGAGGCGGCCGGCCTCGCCTTCGACCCACCGATCCCGTTCCGGTGGAGCTACAACACCGTCCAGGCACTGTCGGCCCTGACCGGGTGGCTGCTCGGGGCGACGATCGGGGTCGCGACGGTCGTCGTCATCATCGTCCTCGGACCACTGGTCGACCTCGTGGCACGGCTCCTGCGGATGGACATCCGCCAGCGCGATCCCCGCGACCGTTCCGAGGTGAGCGGCTGAGCGCCGGGGGCGCTCGGGCGCACACTCCTAGGGTGGACCCATGATTCTCATCACCGTGAAGTTCCCCATCCGCGCGGACCGGTTGGACGAGTGGCGTGAGCTGTCGACGTTCTATGCCGAGGCCGTCACCGCCGAGCCGGGCAACGAGTTCTTCGAGTTCTCCGAGAGTGTCCTGGAGCCGAACACGTTCGTCTGCATCGAGGGCTTCCGCGACGCTGACGCGGGCGCCGAGCACATGCGCCAGCCCCACGTCGAGCGCTTCATGTCCGAGATGCCGGACATCGTCGCCGCCCAGCCGCAGATCATCTATGTCGACGCACCGGAGGTCGACGGCTTCGGTCCGATGGGCGAGATCACGCCCCGCGAGAACTGAGCCCGGGCATGCAGATCCGCCCGCTCGGCGGCGCTCCGGGGTGTCTGATCATGATCCTCGTGAGCATCGTGCTGTCGGTGCTGCTCACCGTGGGGCTCAACCTGTTCCTGCGCTGACAGCCCGCAGAGCAAGGCGCCCCGATCAGGACAGGTCGAGACCGAAGAGTCCGGCTGCGTTGTCGTGCAGCACCTTCCGTTCCCATTCGACACCCAGTCCGAGGTCGAGGAGCGAGTCCAGCGCGTGGAGATACGGATACGGGATGTTCGGGAAGTCGGTGCCGAAGACCACCCGGTCCGCGAGGGCCGCGAGGTCGTCGAGCCGCGCCGTCGGGAACGGCATCATCTCCTCGGTGAAGCGCGTGAACGCCATGGTCGTGTCGAGATGGACTCGCGGGAACTCCATCGCCATGTCGAGGAACTCGCCATAGTCCGGCATCCCGAGGTGGGCGCCGACCATCGTCAGCTCGGGGAACCGCTCGAGCAGGCGTCGCATCGGTCCGGCACCCGTGTGCGTGCCGGGCATCGGCCCGTCGCCACCATGCAGGATGACTGGCGTCCCACTGTCCTGGAGCACCGCCCACACATCGTCGAGGAGCGGGTCGTGGACGTCATAGTCGCCGACCTGAACGTGTGCCTTGAACAGCTGCGTGCCGCCATCGATGGCGGACCGGACGTAGGCACCGGCACCGTGCTCAGGGAAGAAGGTCGACGACCGCAGGCAGTCCGGGTGCTCGTCGGCGAAGGCGGACGTCCAGTCGTTGAGCCATTGGGCCATGCCCGGCTTGTGCGGGTAGCAGAGCGAGCTGAACCGACGCACCCCGAAGGACCGGATCGTCGCCACCCGCTCCTCGTCACTGCCCCGATAGGCGATCGGCCAGCGCCGTCCGACGAGCGGGCCGCCGTCGGTGAAGTAGGCCCACACCTTGCGCATGACCGGCTCGGGCATGAAGTGGGTGTGGATGTCGATCAGAGCGGGGATGCCCCGCTCGTCCAGTCGGGCCCGCACCTGGGCAGCCTCATCGGCCGGCACGTCGACGGTGAGCTCTTCACGCATGCTCATGACCCTAGGTGCACGCCATCGTGTGCCGGCTGTCGGGGCGGCACACGGTTGGCGTGGGGTCATCTCCACCGGCGCCGGCCGGTCGCCGAGTCTGCACACGCGCATATGTTGGAGAGGAAACCCGTGGTCGGAGCCGCACCTGCGGTGACCGGCCGGCCACCGATCCAGGAGGATCCCATGTCCAAGAAGATCGCCTTCCTCGTCGCCGACGAGGGCATCGAGCAGATCGAGCTGACCGACCCGTGGAAGGCGCTCGAGGACGCCGGGCACGAGCCCGTCCTCGTCAGCCCCAAGTCGGGCACCGTCCAGGCCTACGAGCACCTCGACAAGGCCGACACCTTCACGGTGGACAAGACGGTCTCGGAGATCTCCGCCGACGACTTCGACGCCCTCGTGCTCCCGGGTGGGGTCGCCAACCCAGACGGTCTGCGCACCGACAAGGACGCTGTCGCGCTCGTCCGCGACTTCGTCGCCTCGGGCAAGCCGGTCGCGGCGATCTGCCACGCTCCGTGGACACTCGTCGAGGCCGACGTCCTCAAGGGCCGGACGATCACGTCCTACCCGAGCCTTCAGACCGATATCCGCAACGCCGGGGCCACGTGGGTCGACGAGCGCGTCCAGGTCGACGGCAACCTCATCACGAGCCGCAACCCTCAGGATCTGCCGGCGTTCAACTCCGCTGTCCTCGAGGCGCTCGAGCACGGTGCGGCCGCCACCGCACCGGAGTGACGCCCGGGCCCCTCAGGAATCTCGCAATCGCGAGATTCCTGAGGGGTTCCTCTCTGGAGGAGCAGGTCAGAGCAGCCGCGTCAGCGTCTGAGCCCAGGTCGTCGGCTCCCGGCCGAGGACCCGCGCGAGGTCGTGGCTACGGCCGGTCAGCCCCTCCCGGGCATAGGACCGGAACATCGCCACCAGCTGCTCGCGCGCCCGAGCGGGCAACCCTGCCCCTGGCCCCGACACCCAGTCCTCGATGGGGGTCTGCCGCACGGTGACGACTCGTCGGAGCACCTCGGTCGCGATCTCAGCCATCTCCCGCACCGTCAGGGTCTGCGGGCCGACGAGCTCATAGGTCGCTGAGTCGTGCCCCTCCTCGGTCAGCACTACAGCCGCCACCTCGGCGACGTCAGCCAGGGCGACGTTGGTGAACGGCGCATCGAGTGAGTACGGCACCGCAATCTTCCCGGCCAGCGCGGCAGGAACGAGATTGTCCTGGTATGCGGCGGGCCGGATGACCACTGCCCCCGGGAAGAGGTCGCGAACCTCCTTCTCCGCCAAGTGCTTCCGCACGTGGTGCGGCATAGTCGCCTCCGCTGGGTGGAGGACGGAGTGGAACCCGAACCGCCGCACGCCGGCCGTCTCCGCCGCCCGGGCGATCCGCACAGCCATCTCCACCTCGCGGTCGTCGACGTTCGGGGCGAGGTGATAGACGAGGTCGACGCCCTCAAAGGCTGCATGGAGTCCCGCGCCGGAGCCGAGATCGACGCGGGCGACGTCGGCGGCGCCGGCCTCCCGGCATACCCCCTCGTGATCCGACTCAGGGCGGATCACCGCGCGGACCGGGACGCCACGACCCGCCAGGGCCGCAGTCACCGCCCGTCCCGTCTTGCCGGACGCGCCCGTGACCAGGGCTCTCACCGCTCGGCCTCCGACCAGTGCCGCCGCATGAGGTCGGTGACCGCAGGGTCGTCATGCGGCCGGTGCCCGAGGCCGGCGCGGTGCACGACCTCGGCACCGTGCTGAGCGAGTGCCTCACCCACCTCGGCATGCATCGGGTGAGCATCGCCGATGATTGCGAGTGTGGGGATCCGTTCCGGGACAGTCGGATCCACCTCGAGGGTCCACGGCGGGCGGAGCGATCGCAGATGAGTGACCAGCTGCTCGAGCTCGCCGTGGGGGATGTCAGGTGCCGGGATCCCCATGCCCTCGGAGAAGATCTGCGAGAACTCGTGGGTCGTGACCGTCGGGTCGTCTGCCGTTGCGAAGACCGCCTCCATCGCCGCGATGTGTGCGGCGGAGTGCGGCCGGTCGGCGCTCAGCGCGAAGGCCGCCGGCTCGATGAGGGTGAGGCTCACGACACGGCACGGGTGCTGGGTGGCGATGAGGAGAGCGACGGCGCCGCCATAGGAGTGACCGACAAGGTGGAACCGCTGCGGGCAGGAGTCGAGGAGAGCGGGGACGACCACGTCGGGGTTGTCGCCCGGGACGTGCCGGTCGACGAACGTGCAGGACCGCTCGGTCTCGAGGGCGAGCTGTTCGGGCCAGGCGGCACGACCCGCGACCCCCACCCCGTGGAGGAACACGACCGGCAGCAGGCTCGGCGCAGCATCCATAGGCCCTATTGTTCCTGTTCTTCCTGCTGCGTGATCGTCCTGCGCGTTCGTCCTGCGTGTTCCTCCTGCTACTGCTCCCGTTGCATCCCGCGCGGGGACGTCCGGATTCCCTCCGGCAGCTCGGCGACCACCGTGATGACGACGTCGTCGAGCTTCCAGTCGAGCGCCAGGATCGCGGAGCGCAGCGTCTCGAGCTGGTCGACGGTCACTGAGGGTCCGACCGGAACGGTGAACACCTCGGCATGGAAGACGTGGCCCTCGTCCCGGACCCGGCACCCGGCGTGGGTGATCCAGGGGGCCGTGCGGGTCGCGGCGAGGATCTCGTCGATGACGGGGTGGACCTCGGAGTCGTCGAACGTCCGGGCCTCGGTGTCGAGCAGGTCGGCGAAGGCACCCCGCACCTGGGACACCCCGTCCTTGAGGATGCTCGCCGAGATGACGAGGGCAGCGGCACCGTCGGCCCACCACAGGCCGAGTCCGATGCCCAGAATTCCGAGGACCGCGGCGCCCGCGGTCATCCAGTCCGCTTTGTTCATGTCCGCGTCGGCATAGAGCACCTTGTCGTGCAGTCCCTCCGCGAGCGGCATCTTCATCCGCCCGAGGATGACCGGACCGACTCCGGTGTAGACCATCGCCGCGATCATCAGCCAACCGGCCCAGATCGTCTGCCCGGCGATCTGCATACTGCCGATCGGTGGGTGCTCGGCAGCGATCAGTCCGCTACCGGAGTCATAGATGAGGAACAGCCCCATCGCGAGGAGCGCGAGGGCAGCGGTGAGGTGGGCAGCAGCCACGGCACGGTGGTGACCGTACGGGTGGGCAACCGAGCGGCCGCGGCGGGCACGGTGGACCGCGAAGAGGAAGGCGGCCGGTGGGATGAGGGAGAGGAGATCCTCGATCCAGGCGACCTTCATCGCCTGGCTCGAACCCATGACGAGGTAGACGACGACCACGCACGAGAGCAGATAGACGAGGCTGACGATCTCGAGCCGGCGCGCTCGTCGCAACAGCTCACGTTGCTCGGCTGGGAGGGAGGTATGCCCGAGCAATCCCTCCCCCGTCGGCGACACCCGGGTCATCGGCTCTCCCCCGCTCCACTCATCGTGGTCCGGATTCATTCCGCTTCCCGGTCCAGGTAGCGCTCGAGAGTGACGAGGAACCCGTTCTCGCCGAGCGGCACCGCGAGCACATGCTGCACGGTGCTGCCCTCCGGGTCGGTCGACTCCGCATAGGGGCGGGTCAGGGAGACTGCGTCGGCCCACGGCGAGTCGCTGTGCAGCCCGCCGATGATGACATCGAGCTCTCCACGTTCCATGGCGTGGACGAGCTCGGTCTCGCCCCCGACGGTCCACTCGATCTGCGCTCCGAGCTCCTCAGCGAATCCGCTGACGAGATCGGCCTCCGTGCCACTGACCTCGGCACCCCCGTCGCCCGCGACGTGCACCTCGAGCCGATCGGCCCCGTCGGAGGCACCGACCCGCAGGCTCTGCTCGCTGCGGACGCGTTCAAGGGTTCCGTCGGGGTCGCGCGGGATGGTCCCGCACCCACCGAGGGCCAGGATGACAAGCCCACAGAGGAGGGCCAGCGTCAGGCGCATGCTGTCGACGCTAGACCTGTGCGGGTCACGGTGCCCACAGAATCAGGTCTTCCCGCACAGTCAGGCGATCTATCGCCTCATCCTGCGGGGGAACCTGTTCAGCACTCAGGCGTCGTCGATGATGCGCACCCAGTTCGCGCCGCGACCGATCTCCACGCGATCGCGCTGCTCGAGCTCACCGTCCGCACCGACCTCGAGCAGCTGGGCGTGCGTCGAGTCCTCACCGACAGCGATGACGAAGCGTCCGTCGCTCGTGACGTTGAAGCCGCGTGGGGTCTTCTCGGTGTCGGCGAACCCGACGACCTCCCCGAGCCTGCCCTGGGCGTGCCTTCGGACTGACGTGAGCTGCGAGGTGTTCCGCTCCGAGGTGAGGACGTAGTCACCGGCGACGTGGACGTCGGCGCCCCAGATGAGCGGTCGTTCCTTGGGGTCGGCGTCCAGCTCGCTGTGCTCCAGGCCGGCCTCGGGGTTGACGACATCCACGGACTCGGCCCGCTCGAGGCTCCCGCCCTCCAGGATGCCGAGCCGGATGAGCTCGCCTGAGAACTCCGTCACGAGATAGGCATTGGCGCCGTCGACGACCATGTGGCGTGGCCCGCTGTGCTCAGGAGCCGGGACGACAGCAGGGTCGAGCGGCGTGAGGTGCCCGTCCGAGTCGAGGGAGAACTGGGCGACCAGGTCGTCCCCGAGGGACACCGCATACACGGCTGTGTTGTCGCCGCCCGGCACATCGGCCGCGATGATGCAGTGCACGTTCCCGTAGCCGAACTGGGAGTGCGGCTCCCCGAGCGACGATCCCTCCACGGGCCACGCCGCCCCGAATCCCCCGCCGTAGGACGCGCCGAGCAGGGTCCGCCCGTGGTTCGCCAGTGCCAGATAGGTGAGCGAGTCGTCCGCGTCGCAGCGCGCCAGTTCCTGCAGCTCACCGCTGCTCCGGTCCAGGCTCAGCGTCGCGATCCCCGGGGGATCCCCTTTGTAGGCGGCGAAGACGAGGTCGCGATCGGCATCGACCGCGAACGTCCCACACCCGTCGAGCTCACCGGAGGTGGCGATCGCCTCGAGACGCGGCTCGGGCTCGCGGTGCAGTCGCAGGGTGCTGATCGTTCCGTCGCCGGCGTTGGCGATGAGGATGAGTTCAGTCATGCTCTCCACGCTATCGACGTGCACACTCTCCCCCCGACCTCGCGGGCCCGAGATCGACCGACGCACTCGAGCAACGTGGCACTGCGCGCTGGATTCCCGACCCGTCCTGCAGGCCTGGTTGGATGATCTGCCATGAGCGACGCCCGCACTTCAGCCGTGCCCACTCCCCCGTATGAGTCGGCCGACGTGCCCGAGGGCGCACCCCACGACGACACCACCGGTGAGGGTGTGCCCTATGTCGATACGGCCGACACCGCGGAGGGCCGCCGTCTCGCCGAGGCCGACGCCGGGGAGGAGCCGTGGCGCCGCTGGGGCCCGTACCTGAGCGAGCGCGCCTGGGGCTCGGTGCGGGAGGACGCCGACCCGGAGCTCGACCCGTGGCTGGCCTTCCCTCATGACCACGCCCGCTCCCGCGCCTACCGCTGGAACGAGGACGGCATCGGCGGGCTCTCCGATGACCAGCAGCGGCTCTGCATGGCGGTGGCGCTGTGGAACGGGAAGGACGCGATCCTCAAGGAGCGCATGTTCGGCCTGACCGGCCCCGAGGGCAACCACGCCGAGGACGTCAAGGAGTACTACTTCTTCCTCGACGGCACCCCCACCATGAGCTATCTCAAGATGCTCTACCGCTATCCGAACGTCGAGTTCCCGTACGTCGACCTCGTGCAGGAGAACGCCCGGCGCACCAAGCACGACGATGAGTACGAGCTCGTCGACGCCCTCCGGGAGGACTTCGCCGCGCACCGGTGGACCGACATCACCATCGAGTACGCCAAGTCCGCCCCGGACGACATCTACTGCCGGATCACCGCTCACAACAAGGGCGCCGAGGCGACCGAGCTGCACCTGCTGCCGCACCTCTGGGCCAGGAACACGTGGAGCTGGGATGTGGGCGTCGACAAACCCGAGCTGCGCGCGACCGGCCCGCAGTCCGTCGCGGTCAGCGATCCTCTGCTCGGCGAGCTGCACTGGTATGTGGGCGTCACCGGAGGCGCTCGCGGCACGGACGGCCCGCCGGTGTCGCTGGTGTTCACCGAGAACAACTCGAATCGCGAGCTCCTCGGGTGGGGCGAGAACGAGAGCGAGCACGTCAAGGACGGCATCCACCGGCATGTCGTCCTCGGCGAGGAGGGGGTCGTCGGATCCGAGTCCGGGACCAAGGTGGCCGCGCACGTCTCCCTCACTCTCCAGCCGAACGAGTCGGTGACGGTGCTGACCCGTCTCACCCGCATACCCAATCTGGGATCCCCTCTCGCAGAGGCAGACTCGGTCTTCGAGGCACGGATCCGCGACGCCGACGAGTTCCACAACGGGATCGGGCTGCCCTCGAACGAGGAGGTGGCCCGGATCCAGCGTCAGGCGTTCGCCGGCCTGCTGTGGACGCTCCAGTACTACGCCTACGACGTCACCCGGTGGACGCAGGGCGACCCGAACGCGGACAGCCCGTTCGTCGGGCGCCCCCGACTCCGCAACCCCGAGTGGGCGCACCTGCGCAACCACGACGTCGTCTCGATGCCCGACTCGTGGGAGTACCCCTGGTATGCGGTGTGGGACACCGCGTTCCACATGGTGCCGTTCGCCCTGATGGACCCGGGATGGGCCAAGCAGCACCTCCTGCTGTTCCTCCGCGACCGCTATCAGCACCCGAATGGCCAGATCCCCGCCTATGAGTGGAACTTCAGCGACGTGAACCCGCCGGTGCACGCGTGGTCGGTCTGGCGGGTCTATCGGATCGACCAGCGGATCACCGGCCGGTCCGACACCGACTTCCTCGAGCGGGCGTTCCACAAGCTCATGCTCAACTTCACCTGGTGGGTCAACCGCAAGGACCCGCAGGGCCGCGGCGTCTTCACCGGAGGCTTCCTCGGGCTGGACAACATCGGCGTCTTCGACCGGTCCCGGGAGGCCCCGCTCGGCGGGCGGCTGGAGCAGAGCGACTCGACAGCGTGGATGGCGATGTACTGCCTCAACCTGCTGGCGATCTCCCTCGAGCTCGCGCAGTACCGGCCGGTCTATGAGGACATCGCAACGAAGTTCCTCGAGCACTTCGTCCAGATCACCAACGCCGCCTATGACCAGGGTCTCTGGGACGAGGAGGACGGGTTCTTCCATGACATCCTCGACCTCGGCACCGGACCGGACGGCGAGCCGATCCGCGTCCCGCTCGAGGTCCGCTCACTCGTGGGTCTCATCCCGCTGCTCGCGGTCGAGACGATCGACCAGGAGTACATCGAGAACCTGCCCGAGTTCCAGCGCCGGCTCGAGTCCTTCGCTCAGGTCCGCCCGCAGATGGTCGAGCGGCTCGGCTTCTTCGGCGAGCAGGGCAAGCGCGACCGGCGCATGCTCTCCCTCGTCAGCGCCAGCCAGCTCCGACGCATTCTGGCGGCGATGCTCGACGAGGACGAGTTCCTCTCACCCTGGGGGATCCGGTCGATGTCCCGGGTCCACCACGACCGGCCCTACCAGGTCGACATCGGGGACGCCCGGTTCTCCGTCGCCTATGAGCCGGCCGAGGCCCGCAACCACCTCTTCGGGGGCAACTCCAACTGGCGCGGACCGATCTGGTTCCCGGCCAACTTCATCCTCATCGAGGCCCTGCAGAAGTACCACCACTTCCTCGGTGACGACTTCACCGTCGACCTGCCGACCGCGGGCGGCACACCGCACACCCTTGACGAGGTGGCCGACGACCTGTCCCGGCGGCTCGTGCGCATCTTCACCGCCGACGAGGCGGGAGCGCGCGCCGTCTTCGGCGGTGAGGAGCTGTTCCTCAGCGACCCCGAGTGGACCGGCTTCATCCCGTTCTACGAGTACTTCAACGGCGACACCGGGGCCGGGCTCGGGGCAAGCCACCAGACGGGGTGGACAGCCACGGTCGCCAAGCTCATCCACCAGACCGAGCGGCGCCGCGCCGGCCTGCCGACCCCGCCGCGCGGCGTCGGCTACTCGCCCACTCCCTGAAGCCCTGGTCCCTTGCGTCGTCGCGGGGGGTGCGAGAGCTCTGGCGCGGCCGTTCCCTGCTGCATCCAGTTGTTTGCGGACCGCCCGCCCCATCCGCCCGGTGACCCCGTCGGCGTGACTCCGCGGGGCCTGGTGTTTTCTACAGTAAGAGTGTTGAATAATCACCGAAGAAACCAGGAGCAGCAATGACCCGTGAGACCCTCCCCACCGACGAGCACCAGGAACTCCCGATCGCCGGGGCCACGGGCTGCCAGTGCGGCCACGACCACGCCGAGCCGGAGCTCGATGCCCGCACCATCCCCCACGCGATCCGGCACGCGACGATCTTCGGGGCCCTCTCCGCGATCAAGGCCGGGAACTCCATGGTGCTCGTCGCCCCACACGACCCGCTGCCGCTCCTCGCCCAGATCGAGGACCGCGAGAACGGCACCATCGAGGTCGCGTACCTCGAGAGGGGGCCTGAGGCGTGGCGTCTTCGGCTCGCTCGTCGCTGAACCCGGCAGTCTTCCTCATCTCCGGCGCGCGCGTCCTCGCCGGGCTCCTGCTCGGCGAGGATCCGGCCCCACTGGCGCGCGCGCCCGACCGCGAGTCCACCTCGGCATGACGCTCACGGCGCCGCCAACCCGACCCCCCGCCGCGACCCCACCGGGTCGCTCCGGGCCGTCCACGGCACTGCGCGACCGGGTGCCCGTGGTGTGGCTGGCGCTCGCCCTCG
>JAAYSB010000148.1 GCA_012518475.1 Intrasporangiaceae bacterium
CCCCGGCAGCCGCTTCTCAGTGAGGTCCTCGACATCGACGTCGAGCTCCCCAGCGGTCGCCGCCTCACCGGGACCGTGTCAGGACTGGTCGACGACCTCGTCCTGAGCGTCACCTACAGCAACGTGAGATCCAAGCAGCGGCTCCGCTCCTGGATCACGTCCCTCGCTCTGGCAGCTGCCGGGACCACGATCCCCAGCCACGTCATCGGCCGCGAGAAGCGCTGGCGCAGGACGGGTCAGCTGCACGTGTGCCACGGACCGCATGCGAGGGAGGACGCCCTGCTCATCCTCGATGAGCTCGTCGATGTCCGCGACAGGGGCCTGAGTGAGGTGCTTCCGCTCCCTCCGGCCACCTCGTTCGCGTGGGCCGACTCCTTCGTCAGCCAGCAGGATGAGTGGGAGGCTCGGAACAAGGCCCTCCGGGAGTGGGAGTCGAGCACCGGGTCCGAGGCCCCGATCCATCGAGAGCAGCACAGCCCGGCCCACCTTTTCGTCTATGGCGACGCCGTGCCCCTGGGCGCGATCCTCGGCGAGCCCCAGGACGGGGAGAGCTGGACGCGAGGCGTCACGAGCCGGCTCGGGCAGTTCGCCCTGCGGGTCTGGCAGCCCATGCTCACCGGCCCCGAGAGGATGTGGCGGCAGTGACGGTTCAGTCCGGGGCGACGCCGGCTGCCACCTCACACCCATCGGCGTCGTCCGTCCAGGCGATGAGGGACTTCGACATCAGCGCGCCCCTGCCGCAGGGCACAGTGCTCCTCGAGGCGAGCGCCGGCACGGGGAAGACCTGGACCATCGCCGCTCTGGTCGCCCGCTATGTCGCTGAGGGCGTTGCCACCCTGACCGAAATGCTCATCGTCACCTTCGGTCGAGCGGCGAGCCAGGAGCTACGCGCTCGTGTGCGCGAACAGCTCGTCTGCGTCGAGGTCGGGCTCGCGGAGGCTGTGGCCGCCGCCCAGGAGCACGAGCGTCCTCGGGCCCCGGTGGATCTGACGGATGCCGACCCGCTGCTCCGGCTGCTGCTCGATGCCGGGCCCGAGGAGCTGCGCCTGCGGCACCGACGGATCCGCGCCGCTCTGACCCACTTCGACGCGGCAACGATCGCGACGACCCACCAGTTCTGTCAGCAGGTGCTCCGCAGCCTCGGCGTCGCCGGGGCCACAGACGCCGGCGCCACCCTGGTCGAGAACCTCGACGACCTCCTCGTCGACGTCGTCGACGACATCTATCTGCGTGGCTTCATCCACGACGGGACACCTCCGGTGTTCACCCGCAAGGAGGCACTTGCCATCGCCAGGGCTGCGGTGAGCGACGTCCACGCCGAGCTGCGCCCCACCGCTGCTGAGTCCGGCAGCGTCGCGGACCGGCGCCGTAAGTTCACCGAGGCAGTGCGCGCGGAAATGAGCCTTCGGAAGCGGCGCAAGCAGGTACTCCACTACAACGATCTGCTCACCCAGCTCGCCGAAGCCCTTGAGCCCGCTGACTCACCGGCCCGGGTCCGCATGCGCCAGCGCTGGCGGGTCGTCCTCGTCGACGAGTTCCAGGACACCGACCCGATCCAGTGGCAGGTCCTCGACCGGGCATTCACCGGGCATGCCCACGCCATGGTGCTCATCGGTGACCCCAAGCAGGCGATCTATGCCTTCCGAGGTGGTGACATCGTCACCTATCTGCAGGCGGCCCGCACCGCCACAGATCGACGCACCCTGCCGCGCAACTATCGTTCCGACCCCGCGCTCGTCCGCTCGCTCGCGATCCTCCTCGGCGGGGCCGAACTGGGCGATGAGGACATCACCGTGCACCGGGTCATGCCCGACCGTCAGCGCGAGCGGCTGCTCGAGGACGCAGGAGCGGAGGCGCAGCCCCTCCCACCCATCCGGCTCCGGCAGGTCCTCAAGACCGAGCATCTCCGTGACCGCACGACCGTTGGGCCGGTCCGCGCCCATATCGCGTCCGACCTCGCCCACGACATTGCCGCCCTCCTCGCGTCGGGTGCCCACTTCGACGGGCGGCGTATCCAGGCCCGCGACGTCGCAGTCCTTGCCCACCGGGGCCGGGACCTCCTCGACGCCCAGGCGGCTCTGCACGGCCTGGGCATTCCCGCGGTGAGCGCCGGAGGTTCCGGCGTCCTCGAGAGCCGCGCCGCCCAGGACTGGCTCGCTCTCCTCGAGGCCATGACGGCCCCACACCGGTCCGCGTTGACGCGCGCCGCCGCTCTGACCGACCTGCTCGGGTACTCCGTCGCCGACCTAGACGCGCGGACCCGCGACGGACAGGTCGATGACGAGCTGGCTCAGCAGTGCAGGGACCTCGCGGCGGTCTACTCCCGCCAGGGAATCGCCGCCGTCCTCGAGGTTCTCACGGCCCAGGGCCTGGCCAGTCGTGTCCTGGGTCAGGTGGGCGGCGAGCGTAGTCTGACCGATCTGCGGCACATCGCCCAGATCCTCCACGACGTCTCACGTCAGGAAGACCCGGGCCTGGTGTCCCTCCTCGGTTGGCTCCGCTCAGCCATGGCCGAGGACGCTGCTCCTGGGACCGGCACCCGCACCCGCCGCCTCGACAGCGATGCCGCAGCTGTGCAGCTCGTGACCATTCACGGCAGCAAGGGTCTGCAGTACCCCGTCGTCTACCTCCCATCACTCGCCGACCGGCACGTGCGCGACACTCCGAGCATCCCGCTGTACCACGAGCCCGAACCCGAGCGCACGCGATGCCTCGATGTCGGGGGCCAGGATGCGAACCCGACCTGGGCCGAGGCCGTCTCCGCCTACAAGGACGAGGACGCCGGCGAGTCACTCCGGCTGCTCTATGTCGCCCTCACGCGTGCACAGAGCCAAGCAGTGGTCTGGTGGTCCCCGAACAACAACGCTCCCCACTCTCCGTTGCATCGCATGCTCTTCGGTCGGGAGCCCAACGCACCAGGGGTCCCCGACAAAGCCACCGTCCCCGCTGACGACGCCACAGCAACCACGCGCCTTCGTGCATGGGAAGCGACGGGCGCCTTCCGGCTCGAGCGTGCCGACATCGCGGCCGAGGTCGCAGAACTCGCCTCGAGTAGCCCGCCGCCGCTCGCGGTCTCCCCCTGGTCCCGCACCATCGACGAGGCCTGGAGGCGCACCTCCTACACGGCGCTGTCCAGTCCTGCCGAGAGCGCGTCTCAGGTCACCGCTCACGTGACGAGCGAGCCCGAGGTGACTCCCCGCGCCGATGAGCCCGACGTAGCCGAGCTCGTCCGCCCGGAGACACCGGGGCTGCCCGGGCTGGAGCTGCCCATCCCAGGAGCGGACACACCCTCTCCCATGGCCGACCTGCCAGTCGGCGCCACCTTCGGCTCCCTCGTCCATGCCGTCCTCGAGCACGCCGACCCACACGCCGCGGACCTGCGCGAGGAGCTGCTGACACACGTCCGGGAACAGCTCGTCGAGTGGCCCGTCGACCTCGACCCCGAGCTGCTCGCCGACGCCCTGGTCGCCGTGTGTGACACCCCGCTCGGGCCGCTCGCGGACGGCGCCACCCTGCGCCAGATCGGCCTGAAGGACCGGCTCTCCGAGCTGGACTTCGAGCTGCCGCTCAGCGGCGGTGACTTCAGCGCGGCCAACCCGACCACAGGCCCGCGGCTCGGCGATCTTGCAACGCTGCTCCACGCATACCTCCCGGACAAGGATCCGGTTCGCGCCTGGGCCATCGCCCTCGAGACGAGCCCGGATCTGGCCGATCAGCCGCTGCGCGGCTATCTCACCGGGTCGGTGGACGTCGTCCTGCGGACCGGCGGGCGCTATCTCGTCGTCGACTACAAGACCAACTGGCTGGGCTCGATGGACGAGCCGCTGACTGCTGCGAGCTACCGGCCCGAGATGCTCGGCGAGGCGATGGGGCACTCCTCGTATCCTCTGCAGGCGCTCCTGTATGCCGTCGTCGCCCATCGGTTCCTGCGCTGGCGCCTCCCCGGCTATGACCCGGAGGAGCATCTCGGTGGCGTCCTCTACCTCTATGTCCGCGGCATGTGTGGTCCCGCCACCCCGAGCGTGGACGGCCACCCGTGCGGGGTGTTCTCCTGGCAGCCTCCCGTTGCTCTCGTCGAGGCGGTCTCCGACCTGCTCGACGGTCGCCCCCAGAGCGGAGAGGCAGCATGAGCACTCAGCTGTGGGAACCGACGAGTCCGTTCGACCGCCGTCTCGCCACCCGGGAGAGCGGTCGGCTCGGCGAGCTCAACCAGGCAGGCGTGCTCACGGCGGCCGATGTGCACGTCGCCCGGACACTGGCCCTTGCTGCCGGCGAGCAGGATGTCGACGTTGTCGTCGCCGCTGCGCTTGCAGTCCGGGCAGTGCGCTCCGGCGCTGTCGCGGTGAGCCTCGAGTCGCAGGCTGAGGCGTTCCCCGGCCACGACTGGCCCGAGCCCGGGCAGTGGCTTGCGGACGTGGCATCCAGCAGGCTGACCCAGGAGAACGCCGTCGTCGTCGACCAGCGCATGGTCTACCTCCGGCGCTACCACCAGCTGGAGCTCCAGGTCGCCGGCGACCTCCGCACGCGGGCTGCCGAGCCGCCGCCTGCGGTCTCCGACGGCGTCCTCACGCGCGGGCTCGAACGGATCTTCCCGGGCGACGGCTACGCCGAGCAGCGCTCGGCAGCCGAGACGGTCGTGCGATCGCTGACGAGCATCATCACCGGCGGACCGGGCACCGGGAAGACCACCACCGTGGCGGGGGTTCTGGCACTTCTCGCAGAGCAGGCGGCAGCCGCCGGAGACCGACCGATCCGGGTGGGGCTGGCCGCTCCGACCGGCAAGGCCGCTGCCCGGATGAAGGCCGCGATCTCGCAGGCTCTGGCCGAGATCATGGCCCGCACGACGGATCCGTCGGCGCGTGCTGTCATCGAGCCGTTGGGGGCTCTTGAACCGAGCACGTTGCACCGCCTGCTCGGGTGGCGGCCGGACAGCCGGACCCGCTTCCGGCACCACCGGCGCAACCGCCTCCCCCACGACGTCATCCTCATCGACGAGGCCTCGATGGTGTCCCTGACCCACATGGCCCGTCTGCTCGAGGCCCTGCGCCCCACCACACGACTGATCCTGGTCGGTGATGCCGACCAGCTCGTCTCTATCGATGCAGGAGCTGTGCTCGCAGATCTGGTCGCCGGAACGGAATTGTCCGCCACCCCCTGGATCGCGCTCAGCCGACTGCGCACCGTGCACCGCTTCGGCGCGACCATCGGCGCCCTGGCCGAGGGCCTGCGGGTCGGCGATGCCGATGCCGTGGTCGCCGCTCTCTCCGCCGGCAGCCCCGAGGTCGAGTGGATCCCCACCGACGATGCTGCGACCGCTCTGCGACCGATCGTCACCAGGCATGCACGCGCAGTCCACGACGCTGCTCGGGATGGCGACGCCGAGGCTGCGATGACTGCCCTTGGGTCGCACCGACTGCTGTGCGCCCACCGCGATGGCCCCTTCGGGGTGCGGACCTGGAACCGGCACGCGGAGACCTGGCTCGCGGAGGACACCGGTCTGACGTTCTACGACCAGAACTACGTCGGCCGACCCCTTCTCGTCACGGCCAACGACTACGCCACCGGTGTCCTCAACGGCGACACCGGCGTCATCGTGGCATCCAGGACGCCCGAGGGAACACCGGTGCGGATGGCTGTCATCGACGGAGCGAACGGACCGCAACGCTATGCCCCGAGCCGCCTCGGCGAGGTCGACACCATGCACGCGATGACAATCCACAAGGCACAGGGTTCGCAGGCCGAGGCGATCACCGTTCTGCTGCCTGATGAGGCGTCATCTCTGCTGACCCGTGAGCTGTTCTACACCGCAGTCACCAGAGCAGAGAAGCGCGTGCGGGTGGTCGGCAGCGAGGCGGTCATCCGTGCTGCCGTCGAGCGACGCGTGGTGCGGGCCAGTGGCCTACGACAACGTCTCCTCGGCGAGCGACACTGATCAAGCCCTTCGTCCAGCCACCCTGCCCCACCAAGGACTTCTCTCCTGCTCTCCTCCGGACAACCGGGGGGAAACCCCGATGCGCAACGAAACCCGGTCGCACTAGGTTGAGCACCATGACTGACACGGGGGACCTCACCAGCGACGGCAACGATCTCAAAGCCTTCCTTGCGAGCTTCCGGACCCTTGCCGAAGCCGCCCAGCAGTCCGTCGACCTCGGCGACGGTACGCGGTTCACCGAGGCGCTGTCCGAGTATCTCGGTCGGCCGGCGCGCGAGGTCGCAGTCGTGACCGAGACAGTGCGCAACCATAGGTTCGCCGACTGGGACATCGCCCTGGAGATGCTCGCCGATCGCGATCCCGAGTCCAGCGAGCTCGGGATCGGCGGTGGCGACATGCGCTACCACCAGACTCTCGCCGACTTCGTCTCCGGGGTGCACCACACCTTCCCCGTCGGGCAGGTCGACTACGTCTCGGTCGCAACTGGCCCGGACACCCGTCGCCGCACCATCGGCTTCGGCATGCGGCTGTTCCACTTCGAGGGTTCCCCCGTCGCCGTCTTCCAGCGCAGTGGCAACCCCCGCTACGGACAGGAGCACGCGACCGTCGAGGTGATGGCGAGCGAGGACCTCGCCTCGGCCCTGCTCGATGAGGCCCGTCGCCTGGCGACCGAGCACAGTGTGCTCCGGGGCAAGGTCATCTCCTTCGAGTCCACCGGCTACGGACCCGAGTCCGAGGGGGTGACGTTCCAGCCCCGCCCGGACGTGACCGCCGACCAGGTGATCCTGCCCGAAGGGTCCATGGGCCGCATCGCCGCCCACGTCCGCGGGATCGCCGAGCATGCCGAGGTCCTGCGCAGGTACGGCCAGCACCTCAAGCGGGGCCTGCTCCTCTACGGTCCGCCCGGCACCGGCAAGACGCACACAGTCCGCCACCTCATCAGCACCAGCCCCGACCACACTGTCGTCGTGCTGGCCGGCGAGTCCCTCGCCTACGTGTCACTCGCGGCGAACCTCGCGCGCGCCCTGCAGCCTGCCATCGTCGTCCTGGAGGACTGCGACCTGGTGGCCGAGGACCGCGGTATGAGCCCGACCGGACGCCCGCTGCTCTTCGAGGTCCTCGACGCCATGGACGGCCTGGACGCCGATGCCGACGTCACCTTCCTGCTCACGACGAACCGGGTCGAGACTCTCGAGCGCGCTCTTGTGCAGCGCCCTGGGCGGGTCGACCTCGCTGTCGAGGTTCCCCTCCCCGACCTCGAGGGCCGGCGGCTTCTGCTCGACCTGTATCGCGCCGGCGTCAGCTACGGGACGGACGCGCTCGAGGACTGCGCCGTCCGTTCCGAGGGCATGACGGCGTCGTTCATGAAGGAGCTCATGCGGCGCGCCGTGCTGCTTGCCGCCATCGACGGGGTGGAGCCCGACGACGAGCGCCTGCGATCCGCTCTCAACGGGCTCCTCTCGCACCAGGAGGAGCTGACCAGGGCCATGCTCGGAAGTGGGTCCGCAGACGTGCCGGGACCCGACCGCCCGATCGGGGACGAGTGGGAGCACAGCTTCGGCTGAGGGGCGAGGTCGTGGGTGGAGTCCGGGCGACCGGAGCGACCCATGCTCCACCCACGAGTTCAGGGCTGCGGGTCCCTCGCGTCGTACTCGACGAACCGGCGTGAGCGCAGCCGGAACCACGCCATGACAGCGATGACGAGCAGCCCGCCGACCACGGCGGTCCAGCCCTCACCGACGAGCTCGGCCCCGACTCCGCCGAGCATCTCCCCCACACGCGGACCGCCGGCGACGACGACGATGAAGACGCCCTGCAGCCGGCCACGCATGTGATCGGGCGCGGCACTCTGCAGGATCGTCGTCCGATACACAGCCGAGACGGCGTCGGAGGCCCCCGCGACGAACATGCCGAGCATCGCCACCCAGAACGCCTGCTGCGTCGTGATCGGACCACCGGCGAGCACGAGAGCAACGCCGAGACCGGCGATCCCGGCCCCCCAACCACAGATGGAGACCAGGATCGCGACGCCCTGCCGCCGGACTGATCCGAGCCGCCCCGAGAAGAACATGGCGATGATCCCGCCTGCCGCGGCCGACGCATACAGGTTCCCCACGGTTGTCGCCCCGCCACCCAGGATGACCGTGCCCGCCGCGGGCAGCAGCACCCGCGGCTGAGCCAGGACCATCGCGAAGATGTCGGTGATGAACGTCATCCGGACGTTGGGGCTGCGTCCGAGGAAGCGGAAGCCGTCGATGACCGAGCCGATGCCCGCGCGCCGCACCACGGTCGACGGATCCGGCTTGATCGGCCCGAGCGTGAGCAGACCCCACAGCGCGGCAGTGGTGATGAGTGCGTCGAAGGCATAGGCGGCCTCGAACCCGTGCCAGCCGATGAGGACACCGGCGAGCAATGGGCCTACGGTCATCGCCGTGTTCATCGCCAGCACGCTCAGCGCGTTGGCGGCCGGCAGCTGCTCTCGGGGCAGGATCCGCGGATAGATGGAAGACCGGGCCGGCGACATGACTGCGAAGGCGGCATTGAACATCGCGACGAGGACGTAGAGCACCCACACCGAGGTGTTCCCGAGGAAGGCCTGCACAGCGAGGAGAACACTGGACAGCCAGGCCACGAGCTGAGCGACGATGGCCACGATCCTCCGGTCGTACTGGTCCGCGAGAGCACCGCCGTACAGACCCATGACAACGAGGGGCACGAGCGCGAACAGTCCGACCAGACCCACGGCCGCGGTGGAGCCGGTGAGCTCGAAGACATGGAGACCGATCGCTACCGTCGCCATCTGGGCGCCCACTCCGGCGAGAGTGAATCCGAGCCACAGCCGTCGATACGCAGGGTTCGTGCGCAGCGGGGTCAGGTCGGGAAGGAGGGTGCGCACGATCCGCATCATGCCCCGGGCAGGGCACCTCGCAAAGCCGGAACCCGCAGAGCGGAACGGCCCTGCGCCGCGCTGAGCGCGACTCGCCCGGCCTGGTCCACTCCGTGAACTCGAAGGGAGCAGCCTGTTACCGGTCGTAGACTGGAACGATCATGACCACTACCCCTGCACAGCTCGACAAGGTCGTGATCCGCTTCGCCGGTGACTCCGGTGATGGCATGCAGCTCACGGGTGACCGGTTCACCAGTGACACTGCTGCGCTCGGTAACGACCTGTCGACCCTGCCGAACTTCCCGGCAGAGATCCGCGCACCCCAGGGCACCCTGCCGGGTGTCTCGAGCTTCCAGCTCCACTTCGCCGACCACGACGTTCTCACGCCCGGCGACTCCCCGGATGTCCTCGTGGCGATGAATCCTGCCGCCCTCAAGGCGAACCTCGCCGACGTTCCGCGGGGAGCGACGATCATCGTCAACACCGACGAGTTCTCCAAGCGAAACCTGTCCAAGGTCGGCTACACCGTCAGCCCGCTCGAGGACGGCTCGCTGGAGTCCTGGCAGGTCAAGCCGGTGGCACTGACCTCGATCACCGTCGAGGCACTCGCCGAGTTCGATGGCCTGACCCGCAAGGAGAAGGAGCGGGCGAAGAACATGTTCGCCCTCGGCCTGCTCTCGTGGATGTTCAGCCGCACGACGGCCGGCACGGAGGCGTTCCTCAAGAGCAAGTTCGCCGACCAGCCGGAGATCCTCGCCGCCAACCTTGCTGCACTGTATGCCGGCCTGCACTACGGCGAGACGACGGAGGAGTTCGCGGTCCGCTACGAGGTGGCGCCGGCGGCAATGCCTCCTGGCACCTACCGGAACATCACCGGCAACACGGCGCTGGCCTATGGCTTCATCGCTGCCTCGCACCGTAGCGGCCTGCCCCTGGTTCTCGGCTCGTACCCGATCACACCGGCCAGCGACATCCTGCACGTCCTGTCGTCCCAGAAGCGCCACAATGTGATGACCCTGCAGGCCGAGGACGAGATCGCCGGCATCGGCATGGCCCTCGGAGCGGCGTTCGGCGGCGCGCTCGGGCTGACGACGACGAGCGGCCCTGGCGTGGCGCTGAAGTCCGAGACGATCGGTCTGGCGGTGTCCCTCGAGCTGCCCCTGGTCATCGTCGATGTCCAGCGTGGCGGACCGTCGACCGGCCTGCCGACGAAGACCGAGCAGTCCGACCTGCTCCAGGCGATGTTCGGCCGCAACGGTGAGTCTCCCGTCCCGATCGTCGCGCCGCAGTCACCGGCCGACTGCTTCGACATCGCGCTGGAGGCTGTCCGGATGGCGACGGTCTATCGCACGCCGGTCTTCGTCCTCTCCGACGGCTACCTCGCGAACGGGTCCGAGCCGTGGCGCATCCCGGCGGTCAGCGAGCTGCCTGACATCCCAGTCGATTTCACGACCGAGCCGAATGCGCAGGACGACGACGGAAACGCCGTCTTCCACCCCTACCTGCGTGACAGCGAGACCCTCGCCCGGCCGTGGGCCGTCCCGGGCACCCCCGGTCTCGAGCACCGCATCGGTGGCATCGAGAAGGCCAACCTCACCGGCAACATCTCCTACGACCCGGACAACCACGACCTCATGGTCCGGCTGCGGGCGGAGAAGGTCGCCGGCATCGAGGTTCCCGACCTCGAGGTCGACGACCCGAGTGGTTCGGCCGATGTGCTCGTCCTCGGCTGGGGGTCTACCTACGGCCCCATCGCGGCGGCGACCCGCGAGACCCGCTCCCTGGGGATGCGTGTCGCGCGCGCCCACCTGCGTCACCTCAACCCGTTCCCCGCCAATCTGGGAGAGGTGCTGCGCGCATACCCCCGCGTCGTCGTCCCGGAGATGAACACCGGCCAGCTCGCTCTGCTGCTGCGTGCCGCATACCTCGTCGACATCCAGTCGGTCACCCAGGTCCGCGGCCTCCCGTTCACCACAGCAGAGCTCGTCCAGGCTCTCACCACCGCGGTGGACGCAGGCCGACCATCGGTCAGTGCCACGAACGGAGCGACTCGATGACCTCCACACCCCAGTCGATCGACCTCGGTATGCCCCGCTCCGGTCTTGCAGACGTCCCCGGTCTCGCGGCTGATGCGACCAAGCAGACGAAGAAGGACTTCACCTCCGACCAGGAGGTCCGCTGGTGCCCCGGCTGCGGCGACTACGCAGTGCTTGCCGCGGTCCAGGGCTTCCTGCCGGACCTCGGACTGCGCCGCGAGAACATCGTGTTCGTCTCCGGAATCGGCTGCTCCTCGCGGTTCCCGTACTACCTCGACACCTACGGGATGCACTCGATCCACGGCCGTGCGCCGTCCATCGCCACCGGGCTGGCGACCTCGCGCCCGGACCTGTCGGTGTGGGTCGTCACCGGAGACGGCGACGCGCTCTCGATCGGCGGGAACCACCTCATCCACGCGCTGCGCCGCAACGTCAACATCACGATCCTGCTGTTCAACAACAAGATCTACGGGCTGACGAAGGGCCAGTACTCCCCCACCTCCGACCCGGGCACGATCACCAAGTCCTCCCCGGCGGGGTCGATCGACACCCCGTTCAACCCGGTCAGTCTCGCGCTCGGGGCTGAAGCCTCGTTCGTGGCGCGCACCATGGACAGCGACCGCGCGCACCTGACCGAGGTGCTGCGCCAGGCCGCCGAGCACCGCGGTGCCGCGTTCGTCGAGATCTATCAGAACTGCCCGATCTTCAACGACGGCGCGTTCCAGCTCATCAAGGACCGCGACAGCCAGGCCGCTCGCCTCGTCAGACTCGTCGACGGCGAACCGGTCACCGCCGGCCTCGAGGACAGCCGCCAGGTGCTCGTCCGCGAGCCGAACGGCTCAGTCGTCTTCGTCCCGGAGGCCGAGGCCTCGGGACGTCCGGTCGTCGTCCACGATGCCGCAGACCCGAACCCCACCGCGGCCTTCGCGCTGTCCCGCCTCGACGACGGCACGATGACGCACGTCCCGATGGGCGTCTTCCGCAACATCGACCGACCCACCTACGACGACCTCGTCCGCGACCAGGTCCGCAGTGCCGTCGACGGGGCCGGACGCCCCGCGGACGATGCCTCCCTCGACGCCCTCCTGCGCGGCTCCGACACCTGGACGGTCACCTGAGCCCGACTCTGGGAGGGGTACTGTCGCTGCGTGACCACGGCGACGGACGAGACGCGCAGGGGCAGCGCATACGTCCTCGGCGCGTATCTCCTCTGGGGTCTGTTCCCGCTCTACTTCGACGCCCTCAGGCCTGCGGGAGCCTTGGAGATCCTCGCCCACCGGATCGTGTGGACGATGGTGTTCTGCACCTTCATCCTGCTCATCCGCAAGGACCTGGCCTGGCTGCGTCCGGCGTTGCGGAACCGGCGACTCATGCTCGGAATGACCGCTGCAGCCGTCCTCATCGCGAGCAACTGGGGCTTCTATGTCTACGCCGTCATCAGCGGGCAGACGACCGAGGCCTCCCTCGGCTACTTCCTCAACCCGATCGTCACGGTGGCGCTCGGCGTCGTCGTCCTCGGTGAGCACCTGCGCCGACCGCAGCTGATCGCCGTCGTCATCGGTGCTCTTGCCTTCGTGTTTCTGACGATCGCCACCGGATCGCTGCCGTGGATCGCGCTGGTCCTTGCGTTCTCATTCGGGCTGTACGGGCTGGTCAAGAAGAAGGTCGGCGTCTCCCTGACCGCGATGCGCGGCCTGGCGCTGGAGACGGCCATCATCGCCCCGGTGGCGGCCGGAATCATCGCCTGGACGCTGCACAACGGAACCTCGACCTTCGGATCCGTGAGCACCGGCCACACCCTGCTGCTCCTCTCCAACGGCGTCGTCACCGCGATCCCGCTGCTCCTGTTCGCCGCAGCGGCACGTCGGGTCCCCCTCGTGACCATCGGCCTCATCCAGTTCGTCACCCCGGTGATCCAGCTGCTCGTCGCGCTCTACGTCCTCGAGGAGCACATGAGCGGCGAGCGGTGGATCGGGTTCGCGATCGTCTGGGTCGCGCTGATCATTCTGAGCATCGACATGCTGCGTCGTCGACGCAGGGCACGTCCAGCACCCTGAGGCAGAGCCATCAGCCGAAGCAGTGCCCCTCGCCGCGATACGTCGGGACCGTCGCGATGATCTCCTCACCACGGATCAGGTGGATCTCGGCGAA
>JAAYSB010000149.1 GCA_012518475.1 Intrasporangiaceae bacterium
GTCCAGGAGGCTGCGCACCCCGAGGCCAACATCATCTTCGGTGCCGTCATCGACGACGCTCTCGGCGACGAGGTCCGCGTCACGGTCATCGCGGCCGGCTTCGACGGCGGCAGCCCGAAGAAGCGCAGCGACGAGGGTGCCCTCGGTCAGATCCAGGGCGGGGCCCCGCGCCAGGAGCAGCCACGCGAGCAGGTCGCACCGGTGCGCCAGGAGCAGCCCGTTGCCGACCGAGCCCCCGGTGCAGAGTCGGGTGGCCAGCCCGCACCTGCGTCCCGGCAGGAGCCGGTGCGCCAGGAGGTGCCCCGGGAGGAGCAGCAGCGTCCGGAGCCGCAGAGCCCCGAGCAGCCGCCCAAGCAGGTCACCTTCGATGACGAGGACGACCTCAACGTTCCCGACTTCCTCCGCTGAGGGGCGAGCTCGACCGCAGTGAGCACTGACCTGTGGTGGTGGCGAGGACGGCGCGGTAGCGCCACCCTCGGCTTCACCCGGCGGGGCGGCGGGATCTCGACCGACGACTGGGCGGGGCTCAACCTCGGAGCCCACGTCGGTGACGACCCGGCAGCCGTGGAGCGCAACCGGGAGCTGGTGCTGGCCTCGCTGCAGCAGCTCAGCGGCGCCTCACTGCCGCCGCGACCGGTGTTCATGCGGCAGGTGCACGGAGCCGCAGTGCGGGTTCTTCAGGACATCGCCGACCTGACCGAGCCGGCACCCGAGTCCGACGGAGTCGTCACTGCTCTGCCGGATGTCGCGCTGTTCGCCCTCGTCGCCGACTGCACCCCAGTTCTTTTCTGGGACAACGAGGCCGGTGTGATCGGCGCCGCGCATGCGGGTCGTCCAGGCATGCTGGCCGGCGTCGTCCCCGCCACCGTTGCGGCCATGCGCGACCTCGGCGCCCGCGAGATAGCAGCCGCCATCGGACCGTCCGTCTGCGGACGGTGCTACGAGGTTCCCGAGGACATGCGCTCCGAGGCGATTGCCACAGAGCCGGTCAGCGGAGCCGTCACCTGGACAGGGACCCCCGCGATCGACGTCGCCACCGGAGTCGCCGACCAGCTGCGCCGGGCCGGGGTAGTAGAGACGACCTGGGTTGCGGGATGCAGCAGGGAAGAGTCCGGGCTGTACTCCTATCGACGGGACGGGACGACCGGGCGCTTCGCCGGAGTCATCGTCCAGAGCCTAGCCGGGAGGGTTCGATGACCAGTCGCCGTGACGAACTGGCCCGCAGCCTTGCTCAGACCGAGGCCCGGATCGAGGCTGCCTGCGATGCCGCCGGTCGAGCGCGCGAGGACGTCCACCTGATCGTCGTCACGAAGTTCTTCCCGGCCAGCGACGTCGAGCTGCTGGTCGACCTCGGAGTCACCGACATCGGCGAGAGTCGCGATCAGGAGGCCGGCGAGAAGGTGGCCGAGCTACGGACGCTGGTGGGGGAGCGACTGCCCAGGGTCCACTTCGTCGGCCAGCTCCAGCGCAACAAGGCCGCCTCGGTCGCGTCGTATGCGGATGTCGTCCACTCAGTCGATCGGGAGCGACTGGCGGTTGCCCTCGAGAAGGGCGCCGAGCGCTCCGGACGACAGATCGATGTCCTGCTCCAGGTGGATCTCGATCCCGATCCGGATCCCGGCCGCGGCGGTCTGCCTCCGGCCGAGGTGGGTGACCTCGCGGACCGGCTCACCGCATACCCCTCGCTGCGTCTGCGGGGTGTCATGGCGGTGGCGCCGCTCGGCGCCGACCCGGCCGAGGCATTCGGTCGACTGGCTGTGGTGAGCGAGACGGTGCGCGCCGCATACCCCGACGCCACGGTCATCTCGGCAGGGATGAGCGCAGACCTCGAGCAGGCCATCGCCGGCGGCGCGACACACCTGCGTGTCGGGACCGCAATACTCGGATCTCGTCCGTCCCACCGGTAACTTCATTCACGAAACAGGTTCTGCGTAGCACTCACCAGTCAGGAGCATTCATGGGCGGCGCACTGCACAAGACGATGGTCTACCTCGGACTCAAGGACGAGGGTGAGCGCTACGACGACGAGTACTACGACGAGGTCGAGGCCGGTTACGACGGCTACGACGACGAGGTGGAGACTGCCCCGGCGCGCTCGGAGGCCTCGGTCACCCCGCTGCACAAGGACAGCTCCAACGTCCGCCTCGTCCAGAACCGCGACCTCGGCGCCATACGGCGGATCTCGACGATCCACCCGCGCACCTACAACGAGGCCCGCCACATCGGTGAGAGCCTGCGCGACGGCACGCCGGTCATCATGAACCTCACCGAGATGGACGACAAGGATGCCAAGCGGCTCGTCGACTTCGGGGCCGGTCTGGTCTTCGGCCTGCGCGGGAGCATCGAGCGGGTGACCGCCAAGGTCTTCCTGCTCTCCCCGCACGGCGTCGAGGTCGGCTCCACAGAGGCCACCGGAACCTCCGCGCGACCGTCTCCGTTCAACCAGAGCTGAGGTTGCGCGCCCGCGTGACCGAGTGTGACGTGAGGTGACTGCACGATGACCGCTGTCCGCCAGGTGATCGGCCTGATCCTCTATCTCTATCTGCTCGTCCTCTTCGCCCGGCTCGTGCTCAGCTGGGTGCAGGTCTTCTCCCGTGACTGGCGACCCCGTGGGCCGGTCCTGGTTCTGGCCGAGGCCGTCTACACACTCACCGACCCACCGCTTCGGGCCCTGCGCAAGGTGCTGCCCCCGGTGCGCATCGGTGGGGTCGCTCTCGACCTCGGATTCTTCGTTCTCATCCTCTTGGTCTATCTGGCTCTGGCGCTCGTCTGAGCCTGCCGACATGGACCCTGGTGGCTCTGCTGTGCTGCACCCTCTAGAGTGGTCCAAGTGCCTGGTGTGAACGCCGCATTTCGGCGGCGCTGAGCACCACAACGTGAGTTCCTACGGCGTTGATCGACGCCGCGACCGAAAGAGGTGACTGATGGCGCTGACGCCGGAGGACGTTCTCAACAAGACGTTCACCCAGACGCAGTTCCGCAAGGGTTATGACGAGCGCGAGGTCGATGACTTCCTCGACGAGATCGTCGCCGAGATGCGTCGCTCGTCCCAGGCGAGCGAGGACCTGCGCTCCCAGCTCAACGACTGCCGCGCCGGCCGTGGCCTGGCCGAGCTGCCCGAGGGTGACGCAGCTGAGACCGCCGCCCAGCTGACTGCTCTGAAGAGCTCGCACGAGGACCTGCAGAGCCGGTTCACGTCCGCCAGCGCCGACCTGGAGACCCTGACCGCCGAGAACGAGACCCTCAAGAGCCGCGTCGGCGAGCTCGAGGGTGAGCTCGAAAGCGCCGGTGAGCGTGAGAGGAGCACTGCCGAGAAGGTCTCCTCGCTCGAGGAGCAGCTGCGTGAGGCCGAGGCCCGCGCCGAGCAGGCCCAGGCCCGGGTCACCGAGCTCGAGGGTCGCGCGGAGGAGTCCGACTCCGAGCTGCAGAACCGCATCGCCGAGCTCGAGGGTCGCCTCCGGGAGGCCGAGGCCCGGACCGAGGAGGTCCAGCGCGAGGCTCAGGAGCGCATCGACGCCGCCACCGCCCAGGCGCAGGAGGCCGAGGAGCGCGCTGCACAGGCCGCCCAGCAGACCGCCGACGCCGCGGCCCCCCAGGCAGCCGCCTTCACCGGGTCGGTCGACGACACCGGCACCATGCGTGCGATCGGCGGCAGCGAGAACGCTGCCGGCCTCATCGCGCTGGCCCAGCGCGTCCACGACGAGCACGTCGCCGAGGGCGAGGCCCGCCGCCAGAGCCTCTTCGACGAGGGTCAGAGCCGCTATGACGAGCTGCTGTCCACCGGTCAGGCCCAGCACGACGAGCTCATCTCGACGGCCCAGGCCAGGCACGACGAGCTCATCTCGACGGGCCAGGCCCGGTACGACGAGCTGCTGTCCACCGGTCAGGCCCAGCACGACGAGCTGGTCTCCACCGGTCAGGCCCAGCACGACGAGCTGGTCTCGACGGGTCAGGCTCAGCACGACGAGCTGGTTTCCACCGGTCAGGCTCAGCACGACACGTTCCTCTCCGAGGGCCAGTCGCAGCGCGAGGAGCTCATCACCGAGGCCCGCGAGCGCTCCACCGGGATGATCCACGAGGCCCAGCAGCGCAAGCAGACGATCCTCGAGGAGCTCGCCTCCGAGCGGACCCGCCTCGAGCAGGCCATCGACTCGCTGCGCAACTTCGAGCGCGACTACCGCGGTCGGCTCAAGTCGTTCATCACCGGCCAGCTCTCCGACCTGGACAACCTCGGCGCCGACGCCGAATCCGTTCCGGCTGAGGACGTTGCGGACGAGAACGTGGAGGGCCAGACCCGCTAGGTCTGACTTCCCACGGCTTCGTTCGCGACTGCGGGCGGGACACCGGATGGTGTCCCGCCCGCAGTCCGTTTCTGCACCTGGGCTGAGGGATTCTCCCAATAGGGTGCACGTTCTCCCGCCTGCAGTGGCCGTGCGCGGCTAGCATGCGCTCACACGTGATGCCGCGGACAACCCTGTCCGGGGTGTCTTTCTCCGTCCACCGAGGGTCCGCCCAGCGAAGGGATGTGCACGGTCATGGCCGCCAAGGCGAGTGCGAAGAAGTCAGCTGCGAAGAAGCCGGCAGCCACGAAGACCGCGAC
>JAAYSB010000011.1 GCA_012518475.1 Intrasporangiaceae bacterium
CGCTGCTGGACAACTCCCGCGCCGAGATTGAACTGATCAACGCGCTGCTGCTGTCCCTGCCGGGCAGTCCGTTCCTGTACTACGGGGACGAGATCGGCATGGGCGACAACATCTGGCTCGAGGACCGGGACGCCTCCCGCACCCCGATGCAGTGGACGCCCGACCGCAATGCGGGCTTCTCCAGCGCCGACCCGGGCAAGCTCTACCTCCCCGTTGTCAGCTCGCTGGTGTTCAACTACGCATCGGTCAACGTCGAGGCGCAGATGGCGCACAGCTCCTCCCTGCTGCACTGGGTGCGGGGCATGCTCTCGGTACGTCGCGCCCACCCGGTCTTCGGCCTCGGCGAGTTCACGATCCTGGACAGCTCCAACGAGCACGTCCTGGCGTTCGTGCGCGCCCACCCCGAGCAGCTCCCCCCCGAAGACCGCTCGGCCCAGGCCGTGCTCTGCATCAACAACCTGTCCTCCCGTCCCCAGGCCACGACCATCACGCTGCCGGAGGGGTATGCCTCCGCGGTGACCTTCGACCTGTTCGGCGGCTCGGGTTTCCCCGACATCAGTGCCGACCGCACGATCACCGTCACCATGGGCTCGCGCGACTTCTTCTGGCTGGGCCTGGTCCCGGAGCAGGAGAAGACCACGAAGGACACGGATGGCTGAGCTGCACAAGGGCACGACGCTGCGCCCCGGCAAGCTCGAGCTGCTCACCGACTGGATCGGTGACCAGCGGTGGTATGCCGCCAAGGGCTCCACACCCGAGCTCACCGTCCTCGCGGCCTGGCGCCTCGGCGACCGGGACGGTGAGGTCGGCATCGAGACCCACATCGTCCGGGACGACGGCGGGCCCGAGCCGGTGACCTATCAGGTGCCGCTCACCTATCGCGGTGCTCCGGCGGAGGAGCTCGAGCACGCCCTCATCACGACCATGGAGCACGGTGTTCTCGGTCGCCGTTGGGTCTATGACGGGACCCACGACCCGGTGTATGCCCGTGAGCTCCTCGCCCTCCTGCGTGGTCAGGTCCGGGCCGAGTCGAGCTCGACGCCCGACGCGGTCGACGACCGCTTCGTCGGCGAACCCGCCCGCACGTGGGCGGACGAGCTCACGGTCCGCGGTGCGAAGGTGCTCGAGGGTGAGCAGTCGAACACGTCGATCATCCTCGACACGGTCGACCAGGTCGGGACCGGGCATCCGGTCATCGTCAAGGTGTTCCGGACCCTGGCGGCCGGCGAGAACCCGGACGTCGTCCTCCAGAGCGCGCTCCGCGAGTCCGGCAGCGACCGCGTCCCCGCCGTCGTCGGTGCAGTGCGCGGACGCTGGCCGGGAGACGACCGTGCGGAGGCGGTCGGTCACCTCGCTTTCGCCCAGGAGTTCATCCCGGGCACCGAGGACGCGTGGCGGGTCGCGCTGCGCGCGGCCATGTCCGACTCCGACTTCATCACCGCCGCCCGCGACCTCGGGGCGGCGACGGCCGCGGTGCATACATCCTTGGCAGCCGCGCTCCCCACGCGAGAGGCCACAGCGGCCGATATCGGCCGCATCACCGCGGTCATGCGGCGCCGGCTCTCGGGCGCCGGCGAGCTGGTCCCGGAGATCGCGGAGCGGGCCTCCGAGATCGAGGCCGTCTTCGCCGCCGCCGAGGATGTGGTCTGGCCGCCGCTGCAGCGCATCCACGGCGACTACCACCTCGGCCAGGTCCTGCACTCCGACCAGCGCGGCTGGCTGCTCCTCGACTTCGAGGGTGAGCCGCTGCGGCCGCTCGCCGAGCGGACCGAGCCCGACTCGACCTTCCGGGACATCGCAGGCATGGTGCGTTCGCTCGACTACGCTGGCGGTTCGGCCGAGCAGGACGACCCGTCCCACTCGGCCCGGATGTGGGTCGACAACGGAGTCACCGCGTTCCTCGACGGATATGCCGGGACCGGGGACGACCCCCGCGACCACGACACCTTGCTCCGCGCCTTCCTGCTGGACAAGGCTCTCTACGAGGTCGTCTACGAGGCCCGCAACCGACCCACCTGGCTCGCCATCCCGGTCGCAGCCGTCACCCGCCTGCTCGACCAGGCCGGTGAGCACGCCGACCAAGACCACACCGAAGAAAGAGGGTCTTCCTCGTGAGCTCCACCCCCACCCATGAGGTCCCCGGCGCGATCGCGGCCCTCGTCCAGGGCCGGCACCAGCAGCCGCACGACCTCCTGGGACAGCACATCGTCGAGCACGGGCTGCTCGTGCGCGCCTACCGTCCTCTCGCGAGCCGCGTCCGGATCCGGTTCGAGGACGGTGTGATCGTCGACCTCGAGCACGAGGCCCAGGGAGTCTGGCGCACCGTCCGGCTCGATGCCGACCGGTCCATGGACTACCGGATCCTCACGACCTGGGGCGACGGCGTGGAGCACGAGTCGGACGACCCGTATCGCTTCGAGCCCACTCTGGGACCGATCGACCTCCACCTCATCGGCGAGGGTCGCCACGAGCAGCTGTGGACCGTCCTCGGCGCCCATGTGCGCCGCTACGACGGTCCCCTCGGCGAGGTCACCGGAGCCACCTTCGCCGTGTGGGCGCCGCGCGCCCGTGCGGTGCGGGTCATCGGCGACTTCAACGACTGGGACGGCTCCGGCCACGCCATGCGGCTTCTCGGCAGCAGTGGCGTCTGGGAGCTCTTCGTGCCCGGCGTCGGCGAGGGCACCGCCTACAAGTTCGAGATCCGCGGCGCGGATGACCAGGTGCGGGCCAAGGCCGACCCCATGGCCCAGCGCACCGAGGTCCCGCCGAGGACCGCCTCCGTCGTCACCGAGAGCCGGCACGAGTGGGGCGATGCGGACTGGATGGAGAAGCGCTCCCAGAGCGACACCCACAACGGCCCGATGAGCATCTACGAGGTCCATCTCGGGTCCTGGCGCCAGGGTCAGACCTTCCGCGACATGGCCGAGCACCTCGTCAACTACGTCGTCGACCTCGGGTTCACCCACGTCGAGTTCATGCCGGTCATGGAGCACCCCTACGGCCCGTCGTGGGGCTACCAGGTCACCGGCTACTTCTCCCCCACGGCCCGGTTCGGCACCCCGGACGACTTCCGCTACCTCATCGACCGCCTGCACCAGGCCGGCGTCGGAGTCATCCTCGACTGGGTTCCCGGTCACTTCCCCAAGGACGCCTTCGCCCTGGCCCGCTTCGACGGTCTGGCTCTCTACGAGCACCCGGACCCGCGGCGCGGCGACCAGCCCGACTGGGGCACGCATGTCTTCGACTTCGGGCGGCGCGAGGTGCGCAACTTCCTTGTCGCCAACGCCTGCTACTGGCTCGAGGAGTTCCACGCGGACGGACTGCGCGTCGACGCCGTCGCCTCGATGCTCTATCTCGACTACTCCCGAAACGACGGCCAGTGGCTCCCGAACGAGTACGGCGGCCGCGAGCACCTCGAGGCCATCGGCCTGCTCCAGGAGGCCAACGCCACCGCCTACAAGCGCAACCCGGGCATCGTCATGATCGCCGAGGAGTCGACGTCCTGGCCGGGTGTCACCAAGCCGACCGACCAGGGCGGACTCGGCTTCGGCCTGAAGTGGAACATGGGCTGGATGAACGACTCGCTCCGCTATCTCGGGGAGCAGCCGATCCACCGGCAGTACCACCACAACCTGCTGACCTTCGCGCTCATGTATGCCTTCAGCGAGAACTACGTCCTGCCCATCAGCCACGACGAAGTCGTCCACGGCAAGGGCTCCCTCCTCACCAAGATCCCCGGCAGCCGCTACGAGCAGCTCGCGACCCTGCGGGCCTACCTCGCCTATATGTGGTCGCACCCCGGCAAGCAGCTGCTCTTCATGGGCTCGGAGTTCGCCCAGCCGGGCGAGTGGGCCGACGGCCGCTCGCTGGACTGGTGGCTGCTCGACCACCCTGCCCACTATCGGGTCCACGCCCTGGTCAAGGAGCTCAACTCCCTGTACCGCAGGCACGACGCCCTGTGGCGCCTGGATGCCTCGTCGGCCGGCTTCGAGTGGCTCGATGCCGACGACAACGGCGGCAACACGGTCTCCTATCTCCGCTTCGCCGAGGCCGACCGGTCCGGGGACGTGGTCGCCGCCGTCGTCAACTTCAGTGGCGATGCCAAGGAGTGGGTGCGGATCGGCCTACCGCGCGGTGGGCGCTGGCGCGTCGCGCTGGACACCTCCGGCTACGACGAGTTCAGCTCCCCCTCCCAGGCGGACCGGGTGCTCGAGGCCGAGGAGGAGCCCTGGCAGGGCCAGCCGTTCAACGTCACGATCCGTCTCGCCGCGTTCTCGGCGCTGTTCCTCGTCCCGGATGGACCGGACCCCGACGTGATCGAGGGGCCCGTGCCGGCCGAGGTCACCGCAGACCCCGAGGAGCTGGACACCCCCAACCAGGGTGACGGCGCCGCGCACGGCGAGGCGCCGGACGTCGAGGACACGGTGGAGGCCGACCTGCCCTGAGCATGGACGATGCTCGGCTGCACAGCGCCGTGCACCGGTGCAAGGATGGGGCCATGATCAGCGACCGCGCAGGACAGCCAGCCGACCCCTCGGATCTCGTCGACGTCGCCCACCTCGTGACGGCCTACTACACCGAGGAGCCCGATCCGGAGAACGTGGATCAGCAGGTGGCGTTCGGCACGTCGGGGCATCGTGGCTCGAGCCTGAAGACCTCCTTCAACGAGGCCCACATCCTCGCGACCACCCAGGCCATCGTCGACTACCGCCGCGAACAGGGGTTCGACGGACCGCTCTTCCTCGGCCGCGACACCCACGGCCTCTCCGAGCCGGCCTGGGCCAGCGCGCTCGAGGTGCTCGCCGCCAACGACGTGACAGTCCTGGTCGATGCCGACGACCGGTTCACGCCGACGCCGGCGCTGTCCCACGCGATCCTGCGGGCGAACGCCGGCAAGGTGACCTCGGTGGGCGACCTGTCCGCAGCCGGCCTGGCCGACGGGATCGTCGTCACCCCGTCCCACAACCCACCCCAGGACGGCGGTTTCAAGTACAACCCCCCGCACGGCGGGCCGGCGGACTCCGACGCGACGAAGGTCATCGCCGTGGCCGCGAACGCCTACATCCGCGCGGGCCTGGAGGGGGTGCGCCGAGTTCCGTTCTCCCGGGCGCGCTCGGCGGCGCAGTCGTACGACTTCCTCGGCAGCTATGTCGATGACCTTCCCAGCGTCCTGGACCTGGACCGGATCCGGGAGGCAGGAGTTCGCATCGGTGCAGACCCGCTCGGCGGGGCGGCGGTGGACTACTGGGGAGCCATCGCCGAGCGGCACGATCTCGACCTCACGGTGGTCAATCCGCTCGTCGACGCGACCTGGCGCTTCATGACCCTGGACTGGGACGGCAAGATCCGGATGGACTGCTCCTCCCCTTCGGCGATGGCGAGCCTCATCAGCCGACGGGATGCCTTCGACATCGCCACCGGCAACGACGCCGACTCCGACCGGCACGGAATCGTCACCCCCGACGCCGGCCTGATGAACCCCAACCACTATCTCGCTGTGGCCATCCAGTATCTCTTCGGCGGGGCCAGACCGCAGTGGCGGGAGGACGGCTTCATCGGCAAGACGCTCGTGAGCAGCTCGATGATCGACCGGGTCGCCGAGGATCTGGGCCGCCGCCTCGTCGAGGTCCCGGTCGGTTTCAAGTGGTTCGTCCCCGGCCTGCTCGACGGCTCGGGGCCCTTCGGCGGTGAGGAGTCGGCCGGTGCCTCGTTCCTGCGCCGGGACGGATCAGTCTGGACCACCGACAAGGACGGGATCATCCTCGCCCTGCTCGCCTCCGAGATCCTCGCCGCCACCGGCCGGACACCGAGCCAGCTGTACGCCGACCTCACCGCCCGTCACGGCGAGCCCGCCTATGCGCGCATCGACGCCCCCGCAGACCGTGAGCAGAAGGCCAAGCTCGCTGCCCTGTCCCCCGACGACGTCAGCGCCGACACCCTTGCAGGAGAGTCGATCGTCGCCACGCTCACCGAGGCACCGGGCAACGGCGCCGCCATCGGCGGGCTCAAGGTCGTCACCGAGTCGGCGTGGTTTGCGGCCCGTCCGTCAGGGACCGAGGACGTGTACAAGATCTATGCGGAGTCCTTCCGCGGCCCCGACCATCTCGCTGAGGTGCAGGCCGAGGCACAGGAGGTCGTGAGCGCGGCTCTCGCCTGAGCCGCTGCCCGTGGGCTCAGCCGAGGCTGTTCGTCTCGTCCTTGATCCACAGGTCGATAAGACCGCCGAAGTGGCCCTCGAAGCGGTCCCACTCGTGCGGCGGATAGGTGGCCCGGATCGTGCTCGTCAGCAGTGTCCGGAAGTCGTCCGACGCGACCCAGTCGAGGACCATCTCATCGAGGTGGGGCAGGGCCGTCTCGCAGAACTCCCAGTAGCGGTCCGTCTCGAAGTGCGCGTCGGCGAGCTCCTGATAGGCGCCGAGCTTGGCCCCGTAGTCGAGCGCATCGTCGTCGGCGATCTCGAACCAGGGTGCGCTGTCGACCTGCGTGCGTGCAGTGCGGTCGGTGACGACACAGAACGTCGACCAGCGCAGCAGTGCCTTCATCGCCCACGGGAAGTAGTAGTGCAGCGAGGTCACGGCGACGTCCGGGCACGCGTTGGCGTAGTCGATCGGATAGATCTCCTCGTCCTTGACGAGCATCTCGCAGCTGTTGAACTCCCACCGGAAGAAGGCGTTGACGACCTGGCTGATGGTCCTGGCCTCCTGGCCGGCCGTCTCGGAGAGGAACCCGTGCGAGACGGCGTAGCGGTCGTGCATCGGCTCATCGGGCTGGAACTTCATGACCATGGTCTCCGGCCCGATCGTCAGGGCCCGCGCGAACACGTCGTAGTCGTCGATGGACTCCTGGAGGTGCATGAGCATCTCCCCTGACTGGTCGTAGGCACGGTTGAGCTCGTCGGTGTCCTTGACCCGGGAGACCCCGCGCCAGCCACCACCGTCGAAGGGCTTCATGAAGAGCGGGTACCCCATGCTGTCCGCGATGGACTCCAGGTCGAAGGAGCGGTTGTACTTCGCCGAGGTGTAGGCCCACCGGGAGTTGTCCACCGGGTTTTTGTAGGGGACGAGGACCGTCTCCGGCACCTTCATGCCGAGGCGGATCAGCGCGCAGTACGCGGAGTGCTTCTCCATGGACTGGAACGTGAACGGGCTGTTGAGCAGATAGACGTCGTCCATGAGGGAGGCCTTCTTGAGCCACTCCCGGGGGTGGTAGTACCAGTAGGCGAGCCGGTCGACGACGAGGTCGTGTCGGGCGCGGTCACGAAGGTTGAAGGGCTCGATCGTCATCCGCTCGGTCCGGACCTCGTGACTGGTGCCGTCCCCGAGCGTGAGGACGCCCATGCGCGCGGCCAGCGTCTCGAAGGCGGTGGGCCAGTCCTCCTCGGCGCCGAGCAGCAGCCCGATGAGGTGAGTGCGGTCGGAGGTCATGCGGAGACTCCTTCGTAGACGAGATCTGGTGCTCAGACGAAACGGGGCAGATGATGGGCGAGCTGTCGGTGCCACCAGGGCCAGTCGTGCGCACTGTCCTGGCCCCAGACGTCGAGCTCGTGGCGAATGTCCTTGTCCGACAAAGCCTCCGCGAGCGCGAGGGTGCCCGGGAGGGCCCGGGTCGGGTCCCATTCGAACGGACCCTGCCCGACGACGAGGACGATGCCGACCCGGGACCGGAGCCAGGCGAGGTGGTCGCCGTGCAGGTTGGGGACATAGGACATCGGGTTGGCGAAGTAGGTCGCGTCGCCCGTCTCACCGAACCCGCGAAAGCTCGCCGGGTCATAGTTGCCGCTCATGGCGATCGCCAGGGGGAACAGGTCGGCGCGGGAGAGGGCCATGTTCACCGCGTGATACGCGCCCATCGACACACCGGTCGTCATGATGTCGGTGCGGCCCCCGAGCTCCTCGTAGATCCAGGGCACGACGGAGTCGGTGATCCAGCGGTGGTAGGTCCCGTAGCGGTGGGCCCGCTCCTCGGTCGGCTCGTTGTAGGCCGACCACGTCCAGTCGTCGAGAGTGTCGACGGTGAAGACCGTGACCCTGCCTTCGTCGATGAGCGGGGCGATCGCGTCGATGAGCCCGAAATCCGCCGGCTGCCAGGCCTGCCCGGCCTCCGAGGGAAACATCAGGAGTGGCCGACCGAAGTGGCCGTACCGGATCACCTGGAGGTCGCGGGGCCCGCCGGGCACCGTCATCCGTCGTTGGGTCACGCGTCCCGCGAAGTGCATGGTCCGACCCTAGTGCGCAGCGGCCCACTTGTCGGCGTTTGCCGCGCTGCTGCCTGCCCAGACCTGATCGAGCACCTCGAGCAGTCCCGGCTCGAG
>JAAYSB010000150.1 GCA_012518475.1 Intrasporangiaceae bacterium
AGGGATCCGGTGATGTCACGACTGCACGGACAGCGGGCTTCACCACACTCGTCCTGGCGCAGCTCATCAACGCCTTCTGTGCCAGGTCCCAGCTGCGCAGCGCCTTCAGCGGCCTCTTCGTCAACGGCTGGCTGTGGGGGGCGGTCGTGCTCGGACTGGTGCTCCAGGTGGCGGTTGTCCACCTGCCGTTCCTCCAGCCGGCCTTCGGCACGTCTCCGCTGTCACTCCAGCAGTGGCTGACCTGTCTCGCCCTGGCCTCGGTCGTCCTCTGGGCGCAGGAGGCGGTCAAGCTCGTCGAGCGGCGCGTGCACCGATCCCGAGCCGGGGCGGCTATGCCTGAGGAGCGGCCAGCACCCGCTCACGTCGGCTGATTCGGCAGCGCCGGCGGGAGCTGGGCTGCATTCTCTAGTCGAGCAGGGGGAGCCCAAGGTCGTAGGCGAGGACCACTGCACGTGCCAGCTGCAGTTCTTGGTCGGCGCGGAGGTATCCGACTGTGCGTCCGAGGGTGCTCACCGGGACCGTGAGGACGTTGTCGAGGGAGACCACGCATTCCTGCTCCAACCCGTTGTGGGGTCCGACCCGGACTTCGCTGGACAGGCCCTTGATCGTTGTGGTGATCGGGGCCACCGTCACCTTGGTCATAGCGCTGCGAGCGTCCTCACGGGTGAGGATGAGGGCCGGTCGAGTCTTGTCCAGGCGCACGAGGCAGATCTCTCGCACCCGATCAGTCCTCTATCGCGGCGTGGGTAGCGGTCCACTCGACCAGGTCGTCGAGGTCGTCCGCGGTGCCCTCTACGCCGAGGATCTGCGCGTCCCGTTCGGCGGCGAGTCGACGCATTTCCCGTTCCACCGCCGAGGCGACGAGCGCAGCCCGGCTCGGTGCCTCACCGGCCGCTACGGTGCGGTCAAGGAAGGCGACCAGCTCATCAGGGAGGCGGACTGCAATCTGGGTGCTCATACCATTGAGGCTACCGCACTGCATCCCACTATGGGATGCGCCATTCGGCCGCGACAGAGAGGCGGCACGTCGCCGGGGGGCTCCCGCTGGTGGCCCACCCCGTGAGGTGGGGGACGTCGTCCGCATGAACATGACATACGACGGCGGGCCCACTCTGAAGCGCTACCAGTCCGACAACCACGTGGTCGCCTACGAGCCGGGTCGCGTCCTGGCATGGGCGACCGCGCTCCCTGATGGTGCCCCGTTGGCGTGGATCTGGACGTACGAGCTCACGGACGAGTCACCCCGGACACGGGTGCGTCTCTCCTACGACTGGACGGACACCCCAGAAGAGAACATTCGTCGACTCGGGGTTCCTCTGACCGACGATCAGGGGTTGGCGCGATCGCTCGAGCTGCTGGAGATGGCGTGCCGCGGAGGCCAGCAGCCGGACAGCGCCACCACGACTGCCTGATCCCCCAGGAGCGCTTATTGAACGACAAACCCCCTCCGCCTGTTTTCGCAGGTCAGAGGGGGGTGTGGCGAGTGCCCCCGGCAGGATTCGAACCTGCGCTCCCGCCTCCGGAGGGCGGTGCTCTATCCCCTGAGCTACGGGGGCGGGCACGAAGGAGAGTATCAGCACGACGGCTCAGGCCTTGCATCGGCGGCCGTCGGCGCAGGGTGTCTCAGGGCGTGAGGAATCGAGTTGAGCGCCGGCGGGAGCGACCTAGACTTGGCCGAATGACCCCCGAGGACCTCTCCGCAGCGATCCGCGCTGCTCTCGTCGACGCCGTCGCCGCCGGGCAGCTCACCGTTCCGATCCCTGACGAGGTCCGTGTCGAGCGCCCCCGCAGCAAGGAGCACGGGGACTGGGCGACGAACATCGCCCTCCAGCTCGCCAAGCCGGCGGGTATGCCGCCACGGGCCGTGGCGGAGCTCCTCGCCGCCCGTCTGGGTGAGGTCGACGGCATCGCGAAGGTCGACATCGCCGGACCTGGCTTCCTCAACATCACTCTCGACGCCGCGAGCGCCGGCGAGCTGGCGCGCTCGATCGTCGAGGCGGGCACGGCCTACGGCACCGGGGACCTGCTGGCCGGCAAGAAGATCAACCTCGAGTTCGTCTCGGCCAACCCGACCGGCCCGATCCACCTCGGCGGGACCCGGTGGGCCGCGGTGGGTGACGCCCTGGCGCGGGTCCTCGCCGCCGCCGGAGCGGATGTGACGCGGGAGTACTACTTCAATGACCACGGCGCCCAGATCGACCGGTTCGCGCGGAGCCTGCTCGCAGCGGCCCGGGGAGAAGCGGCCCCCGAGGACGGGTATGCCGGTGGCTACATCACCGACATCGCCGACCGGGTCCTCGCCGAGGAGCCCGGCATTCTCGACCTGCCGGACACCGAGGCCCAGGAGCGCTTCCGTGCGCGCGGCGTCGACCTGATGTTCACCGACATCAAGCAGAGCCTGAAGGACTTCGGCGTCGAGTTCGACGTGTACTTCCACGAGAACGATCTGCACGAGTCCGGTGCGGTGACCCGAGCGGTCGACCGGCTCAAGGCCCACGGCGTCATGTTCGAGTCCGAGGGTGCGCTCTGGTTGCGGACGACCGACTACGGGGACGACAAGGACCGGGTGGTCATCAAGAAGGACGGCAGCCCGGCCTATATCTCCGGCGACCTTGCGTACTACCTCGACAAGCGCGAGCGTGGCTTCGACACCTCGATCATCATGCTCGGCGCGGACCACCACGGATACGTCAAGCGGATGATGGCGATGTGCGCCGCCTTCGGTGACGTCCCGGGGGAGAACCTCGAGATCCTCATCGGTCAGATGGTCAATCTCGTCAGGGACGGCCAGCCGGTCCGGATGAGCAAGCGCGCCGGGACGGTCGTGGTCCTCGAGGACCTCGTCGACGCGGTCGGGACCGACGCAGCCCGCTACGCCCTGACCCGCAGCTCCTCGGACAGCAACATCGACATCGACCTCGACCTGCTCGTCAAGGCCTCGAACGAGAACCCGGTCTACTACGTCCAGTACGCGCACGCCCGCACCCGCAACGTCGCCCGGCTCGCCGAGGTCGACGGGGTCCGCACGGCGGACGGCTTCGACGCTGGCCTGCTCAGCGACGACACCGAGGCGGCTCTGCTCGCGACGCTCGGCGACTACCCGCGGATCGTCACCCAGGCCGCCCAGTTGCGCGAGCCGCACCGGGTCGCCCGCTACCTCGAGGAGCTCGCCGGCCGCTACCACAAGTGGTACGACACCTGCCGGGTCCGTCCCGTCAACGCCGATGAAGAGGTCACCGACCTGCACCGGACCAGGCTCTGGCTCAACAATGCGACCAGCCAGGTGCTCGCCAACGGCCTCGACCTGCTGGGCGTCTCTGCGCCCGAGCGGATGTAGGCACCGGTTCAAGGACGCGTGACCCATGCGTGCACATGAGGCGGGCGCACTCCACGCCGAGGGCTACGGCGGCCCCCCGCTCTATCTCCCGTACCCGACCGACGTCAACGAGCTCCTCGCCGTTCTCTGGCCGGCGACGGTCGACCGTGGCGCTGACGGCGTCCTCACGGTCGGGGGCGTCGACGTCGTCTCGCTCGCGCGGGAGTTCGGCACCCCCGCATACGTCGTCGACGAGGACGACTTCCGGGCTCGCGCCCGGGCGTTCCGGGACGAGTTCTCGGCGCCCTTCGAACCGGTATGCGGTGGTGTCGACGTCTACTACGCCGGCAAGGCGTTCCTCTGCACCGAGGTGGCCCGGTGGGTCGCCGAGGAGGGTCTGAGCCTGGACGTCTCCACCGGCGGCGAGCTGGCCGTCGCCCAGCGTGCGGGCTTCCCGCCCGAGCGGATCGCCATGCACGGCAACAATAAGAGCGTTGTCGAGATCGAGCAGGCGCTCTCCTACGGCGTCGGCCGCATCGTCATCGACAGCCTCGAGGAGATCGACCGGATCGACACCGTGGCCGATCGGCTGGGCGTCGTCGCTCCGGTGATGATCCGGGTGACCGTCGGTGTCGAGGCGCACACCCACGAGTTCATCGCCACCGCCCACGAGGACCAGAAGTTCGGCCTGTCGCTCGCCACCGGTGCGGCTGCCGAGGCCGCTCGGCGGGTGGTCTCACACCCGGGCACCATGCGACTCCTCGGGCTGCACAGTCACATCGGCAGCCAGATCTTCGACACCGGTGGCTTCGAGGTCTCGGCCCGCAGGCTCATCGGGCTGCACGCCGAGATCGAGGAGGAGCACGGCATCGTCATGCCGCACCTCGACCTCGGCGGCGGCTTCGGCATCGCCTACACCTCCCAGCACACGCCCCTGAGTCCAGCCGAGCTCGGCGAGCAGATGGCCGACCTCGTCGGCCGCGAGTTCAAGAGCCTGGGGGACGGGGACGGGACGAGGGTGCCGAAGGTCTCGATCGAGCCGGGCCGGGCCATCGCCGGCCCCAGCACCTTCACCCTCTACGAGGTCGGGACTGTGAAGAAGGTGACCGTCAACGACCGGGTGACCCGCGCCTACGTCTCCGTGGACGGGGGGATGAGCGACAACATCCGGCCGGCGCTCTACGAGGCGGACTACTCCTGCACTCTGGCGAGCCGACGCAGCGAGGCTGAGCCGATGCTCGCTCGCGTCGTCGGCAAGCACTGCGAGAGCGGCGACATCGTCGTCCTCGACGAGTACCTCCCGGCCGATCTGCGAGCAGGCGATCTCATCGCGGTCCCCGGGACCGGCGCATACTGTCGGAGTCTGTCCAGTCAGTACAACCACACTCCGCGGCCCCCGGTTGTCGCTGTCCGTGACGGACACGCGAGACTGATCGTGCGACGCGAGACCATCGATGACCTCCTGGCTCTCGACGTCGGCTGAGCCACCGCACCCCCGATCCACCCACGCACCACAGCAGCGCACAAGGAGCACCAACCAATGAGCACGACAGCCGCGAACCCCCTGCGGGTCGCCCTCCTCGGCTGCGGAGTCGTGGGTTCGTCCGTCGCCCGACTGCTCACCGAG
>JAAYSB010000151.1 GCA_012518475.1 Intrasporangiaceae bacterium
GCCCGGCACGTCGGCGCTCGGTATGTGGTTGTCACCGATGTCTCCGACGCCCGGCTGGATCTGGCCAAGGCCGTCGGAGCCGACCGGGTCGTCAACGTCTCCCGCGAGCGGATCGCCGACGCGCAGGCCGATCTCGGGATGGTGGAGGGGTTCGACGTCGCCCTCGAGATGTCGGGTAGCCCGCAGGCGGTGACCGAGCTCATCGAGAACTGCAACCACGGGGCCAAGGTGGCGCTGCTCGGTCTGCCCACCGAGCCGCTGCCGATCGACGGAGTCAAGGTCATCACGCACATGCTCACCCTCAAGGGGATCTACGGCCGGGAGATGTACGACACCTGGTACAAGATGACGTTCATGCTCCAGTCCTCGGAGACGCTGCGCGATGCGATCCGTTCGGTCATCACCCACCGCTTCACGGCCGAGCAGTGGGCCGACGCCTTCGCCGCCGCCCGCTCCGCCGAGGGCGGCAAGGTCATCATGGACTGGAGCTGAAGGAGTTCCCATGGCATTCACCGACATTCGCGACCAGCTGCGCGGCGAGCTCGAGGAGATCGAGGACGCCGGACTGTTCAAGCACGAGCGACAGATCACCACCCCGCAGTCGGCGCACATCGCGACGACCAAGGGTCCCGCACTGAACTTCTGCGCGAACAACTACCTCGGCCTCGCCGACCACCCCCAGGTCGTGGCGGCGGCCCGCGAGGCACTCGACGACTGGGGCTTCGGCATGGCCTCGGTCCGCTTCATCTGCGGCACCCAGACCCAGCACCGTGAGCTGGAGGGGGAGCTGGCCGAGTTCAGCGGCACCGACGACGCGATCCTCTTCCCGTCGTGCTTCGACGCCAACGGCGGGATCTTCGAGGTGCTCATGGGTCCGGAGGACGCGATCATCTCCGACGCCCTCAACCACGCCTCGATCATCGACGGCGTCCGGCTCTCCAAGGCGAGGCGGTTCCGCTACGCCAACAAGGACATGAACGACTTGCGCGCCCAGCTCGAGGACGCGCGGGCCCAGGACTCCCGCCGGATCCTCATCGTCACCGACGGAGTCTTCTCGATGGACGGCTACTACGCACCGCTGAAGGGGATCTGCGACCTCGCCGAGGAGTTCGGCGCCATGGTCATGGTGGACGACTCCCACGCCGTCGGCTTCGTCGGCGCGAACGGCCGCGGCTCCCACGAGCACTGCGGCGTCATGGACCGCGTCGACATAGTGACAGGCACCCTCGGCAAGGCCCTCGGCGGGGGCAGCGGCGGCTATGTCGCTGCCCACCAGGAGATCGTCGACCTCCTCAAGCAGCGGGCTCGCCCCTATCTGTTCTCCAACGCCGTCGCCCCGAGCATCGTCGCCGGCTCTCGCGCGGCGCTGAGGATCGCCCGCGAGTCCGACGCACCGCGCGAACAGCTGCGCCACAACTCAGAGCTGTTCCGGGAGCTGATGACCGAGGCGGGCTTCGACCTGCTCCCGGGGTCGCACGCGATCGTGCCGGTCATGTTCCCGGGCGAGGACGGCGCGCGGAAGGCGTCCCAGATCGCCGACGCCATGCTCGAGCGCGGTGTCTACGTCATCGCATTCAGCTTCCCCGTCGTCCCCCGGGGAGAGGCGCGGATCCGGGTGCAGCTGTCCGCGGCGCATACCGATGACGACATCCGGGCCTGCGTGCAGGCCTTCACCGAGGCCCGGGACGCGGTCAGCTAGATCAGAGCCGCGCGAGCTCGGTGGCGAGGTCGTCCAGACCGAGAGCGCCGAGGGAGAGCGCCTTCATGTGCCAGGCCTTGAGGTCGAACTCCTCGCCGCGGGCCTCATGGGCGGCGCGTGCCGCCGCGCGACCCTCGAGCCACACACGCTCCCCGAGCTTGTAGGAGATGGCCTGCGCCGGCCACCCGAGATAGCGGATGATCTCGGAGGCGATGAAGTCCGCCGGACGCCCCGAGTGCATCCCGAAGAACTTCTCGCCGAGCTCCGGCGTCCACACCTGGCCAGGGGCGAGCGGGGAGTCGTCCGGGATGGTCTTCTCGAGGTGCATGCCGATGTCGATGACGACGCGGATCGCGCGCATCATCTGGGCATCCAGGTAGCCCATCCGCGACTCGTCGTCGAGATAGCCGAGCTCGTCCATGAGGCGCTCCGCGTACAGCGCCCATCCCTCCGTCGCGCCGGACGACGAGCCGACCGAGGTCTGGAAGAGGGAGAGCTCCGGCGCGACATGCACCCACTGCGCGAGCTGGAGGTGATGCCCCGGGACGCCCTCGTGGTACCACGTGGAAATCAGGTCGTACACAGGGAACGCGGTCCGACCGAGGGTCGGCAGCCAGGTCCGGCCCGGACGGGAGAAGTCGACCGACGGGCGCGTGTAGTACGGCGCAGCCGCCGATCCGGAGGGTGCGATCATCGCCTCGACCACCTTGATGGGCTCCGCGATGTCGAAGTGGGTTCCGTCCAGGTCGCGGATCGCCTGGTCCATCATGTCCTGGAGCCACTGGCGCACCTCGTCGACGCCCTCCACCCGACGACCGTGCTCGTCGAGGTGCCGCATCGCCTCGACCGGCGTCGAGCCGGGCAGGATCCGCTCGGCAAGCTCCTCCATCTCGGCCCGGATGCGAAGGTATTCCCCCCACGCCCACTCGTAGGCCTCCTGCGGATCGATGTCGGCCCCGACGATCGCGCGCGCGGAGCGACGGTAACGCTCCTCACCGACCGCATCGGGCGTGCCCTCCGCGTCGGGCAGATAGCTGCCCGTGAGGTATGCGCTGAGCCGCTTTGTCGCCTCCGTCGCCGAGTCTGCGGCGGCACCGAGGGCCTCGGAGCGGTCCTGCGGGCCGACCGAGACGAACTCCCGCCACCAGTTCGTGCTCACCCACTGGTCGAGCAGGCCGGCGAGCTCGCGGACCTGCCGGGGGGCAGCGAGCAGCCCGCGGGAACGACCCTCGTCGAGGGTCTGCATCCACGAGTCGTAGGCCTCGCCGACCTTGCCCATCCGGCGCTCGATCGCGCCCCAGTCCTCGTCGGTCGCGGTCGGCATGAGGCTGAACATCTGCCGGACCGCCTGGGCCGGGCCGAAGATGTTGCGGATCTCCCGGCTGTAGTCACCGGCGGCGAAGCCCTCGAGGACCACGCCGAGCCGGTCGCGCAGGAGCGTCGCGCACCGCTGCTCGAGGTCGTCGGTGATGTCGCCGAGGGCATCCAGCTGCTCGAGGGTGCGGGCCGCCAGATCCCGGCTCGCCGCATACCCTGCCGGTGACAGGTCGGGGACCCTGTCGTCGTGCGGTCGCAGGCCGAGAGCCGTCGAGAGGATCGGGTTCAGCTCGGCAAGCTCGACCACATACGAGTCGGCGAGCTGGCGGGGTGTCGTCGGGGTGCTGGCGGCGTCGGAGGTCATGGCCCCCATGGTTTCAAACGTTCGCGCCGGCGGCATCTCGAGACGACATGGGGGCAGATACCGAAGCAGAACCGAGAGAACCGTTCGTTTTCCGTCGCGATACGTGCGCGAGAGTGTCGGAATAGGCAATGATGACCGTCATGACCTCGTTTCCCGCCCATGACCCGAACACCCGGCGCAGGCTGCCCGACTCGTCCCGTCCGCTGGACCGCGCGCGGGTGGATTCCCTCCTTGCGGCCGAATGGGACCGGTTCGCCGCCGAGACGGCCGAGTCGGGGGTGGAGAACAAACGCGCTGCCGAGACGCTGCCACTCGGTGTGACGAGCTCCTTCCAGCACTGGGACCCCTACCCGATCTCCATCGAGTCCGCCCGCGGGGCCTGGCTCACCGACGTCGACGGACGCCGGCTCCTCGACCTGTCGATGGGCTTCGGAGCGATGCTCGTCGGCCACCTCAACCCTGTCGTCGTAGAGCACGTGACCCGGGCTCTCCAGGAGACCGGCACCCTGTTCGTCACACCGTCGCCGCAGGCGACGGACGTCAGTGAGCGGTTCAAGGAGCGGTTCGGTCTCGACATGCTCCGCTTCACCAACTCGGGGACCGAGTCGCTCATGTATGCGATCCGCGCCGCCCGCGCATACACGAACCGCAAGGCGATCGTGAAGATCGAAGGTGGCTACCACGGCGGCTACGACGGCCTGCAGATCTCCGTCAAGCCCGAGCTGGACGAGATCGGCGACGCCGACAACCCGACGCCCCAGGTGCCGTTCGACGTCGAGGCCGGCACGGTCCACGTCGTCGCGTACAACAACCTGGGTCAGCTCGAGCGGGTCCTCCAGGAGCACGGACCGGACATCGCCGCCTTCGTCGTCGAGCCGGTCATCGAGAACCTCGCGATCGTTCTCCCCGACGAGGGCTATCTGCAGGGCGTGCGGGACCTGTGCGACCAGCACGGTGTCGTCCTCATCTTCGACGAGGTCAAGACCGGGCTCACGGCCGGACCGTCCGGAGCCGCCCAGCGCCTCGGGGTCCAGCCCGACCTCATCACCTTGGCCAAGTCGATCGGCGGCGGCCTCCCGCTCGCAGCCTTCGGTGGGAAGCGCGAGGTCATGGAGGTCGTCGTCGACGGCCGGATGGCCCACTTTGGCACCTATAACGGCAACCCGCTCGTCATGGCCGCTGCGACGGCGGTCGACGAGATCTGCACCCCCGAGGCCCTCGCCGACGCCGAGGCCAAGAACGTGCGGGCCATGGAGTCGATCGACGCGATCATCGACGAGTACGAGCTGCCGGCGCACACCGTGGGCCTCGGCATCAAGGGCTGCGTCACGTGGGCGACGACCCCGGTGCGGAACTACCGCGACTACAAGGCGACCGACTTCGGTGTGGCCGAGCTGTCGTGGCTGTGGGGTGTCAACCGGGGCGTGCTCACGCCGCCCGGACTCGATGAGCAGTGGCTCGTCTCGCTGGCTCACACCGATGAGGACATGGGTCTGCTCGTCGGCCACTTCCGGGAGCTGGCGGCGGCCCTGCGCGCCTGACCGTGGTCGCAGGTCTGGACCGGACCGCAAGGTTCCGTGGACCGGAGCTGTGCGAGTTCCCGGGGAGCTCTTCTTCCCAGGGTGAGAAGAGCAGAGGGCGCGGGTGGAGACCTACTCGTTCGTGAGGGTGTCGGCGAGGAGTGCCGGGGCGATGTTGCGCCCGGTGAGGACGAGGACGACCGGCTGCTCGAGTGGCACCAGTCCCTCGCGCAGGGCCGCGAGCCCGACTGCGCCACTGCCCTCGACGACGAGCCCGTGCTGGGTCACGAGCTCGCGCACCGCCGCCCGGATCGCGGTCTCCGGGACGGCGCAGACCGTGGCGC
>JAAYSB010000152.1 GCA_012518475.1 Intrasporangiaceae bacterium
AGGCGGCGATCTGCGGGACGTGGCTCACCGCGGCGACCGCTGCGTCGTGCTCGGCCGCCTCGAGGACGACGACGGCAGCGCCGGTCAGCTCCGCCGTGGACCGGACGAGCGCGAGTGACTCCTGAGTGGTCTGCTCCGTGGGGGTGAGCACCCAGGTGCGACCTTCGAACAGGTCCTTGCGCGCCGCGATCGCGCCGCTGCGTTCACGCCCCGCCATGGGGTGGCCCCCGACGAAGCGGGAGAGGTCACCACCGCGCTCCCCCACCTCGTCGACGATGATCTGTTTGACCGAGGCGACGTCGGTGACGACCGCGTGGGGGTAGGCCTGGAGGGTGGCCACGACGATGTTCGAGGTCACGTCGGGAGGGGTCGCGACGACCACGAGATCGACCGCCGCAGCGTCCTGCCGCTGCCCGAGGAGGTCGCCGGCGCCGAGGTCTCGCGCGAGCGCGGCCGAGGTCGGCGAGAGGTCCTCGAGGGAGACGTCGAGCCCCTTCGCGCGCAACGCCATGCCGACGCTGGCGCCGATGAGGCCGGAGCCGATGATGTGGACCCGGGTCATCTCACATCCCGGCAGCGGAGTACAGGGCGGCGACCTCGGCTGCGGACAGCGCGCGCCAGCGCCCGGGACGGGTGTCGCCGAGCCGGATCGGGCCAACCTGGGTGCGGACGAGCGAGATGACCGGGTGGCCGACCTCGGCGAGCATCCGGCGGACGATGTGCTTGCGCCCCTCGTGGAGGATCACCTCGACGAGGGCCTTGCCCGGCTGGGAGTCGACGATCCTGAAGGAGTCGACCGTGACCGGGCCGTCCTCGAGCTCGACGCCTGCACGCAGGCGCTTGCCGACGTCGCGGGCGACGGGCCCGGGCACCTGGGCGAGATAGGTCTTGAGCACCCCGTAGCGCGGGTGCTGCAGCCGGTGCGCCAGGTCACCGTCATTGGTGAGCAGCAGCAGGCCCTCGGTGTCCGCGTCGAGACGACCGACGTGGAACAGCCGCTCGGTGCGGCTCTGGAGGAAGTCGGAGATGTCGGTGCGGCCGAGCTCGTCGTCCATCGACGTGACCACGCCGAGCGGCTTGTTGAAGGCGAGGTAGACCCGGGACTCATCAAGCTGAACCCGGTCCCCGTCGACGTGGACGATCTGGGTGAGCGGGTTGATCCGGACCCCGAGCTCGGTCACCGTCACGCCGTCGACCTGGACGCGGCCCTCGGAGATGAGGTTCTCGCACTGGCGACGCGACCCCACTCCCGCAGCGGCGAGCAGCTTCTGGAGGCGCACGCCGTCAGGGTCGTGGACATCGATGTCGGGGGTCGGTGACGGCGCGATCGGGCGGGTGGGCTGGGACCGCTTGGTCGAACCGGAACCGGTGCGGCTCGTGCGGGACTGCTTGCCGCGGCGGGCCGGCTGTGGGGCCTGGCTGCGACCCGGTCGCCCGCCGGAGGCGCGCTTGCGTGGGGGTGTCATCCGCGTCCCGCCTCCGCGATCTCGTCGAGGACGTCGACCTCAGGCAGGTACGGCGCCAGCGCGGGCAGGTCGTCGAGGCTGCTGAGGCCGAGGCGCTCGAGGAAGTAGGTCGTCGTTCCGTACAGGAACGCTCCGGACTCGTGCTCGGAGCCGATCTCCTCGATGAGTCCGCGGTTGAGCAGGGTGCGCACGACGCCGTCGACGTTGACCCCGCGCACCGCGCTGACGCGCGAGCGCGAGATGGGCTGGCGGTATGCGATCACCGCCAACGTCTCCAGGCTCGCCTGGGTCAGCTTCGCCTGCTGACCCTCGAGGAGGAACTTCTCGACCACCGGCGCATACTCGCTGCGGCTGTAGACCCGCCAGCCTCCTCCGACCTGCCGGAGGGTGAACCCGCGGTGCTGGGAGGTGTACTCGTCCTCGAGCTCGGCCAGCGCCGCGCTGATGTCGTCGACGGGCAGCTCCAGGGCCGTCGCCAGGGCAATCTCGGTGATCGGCTCGTCGACGACCATCAGCACTGCCTCGAGCGCACCCTTGGCCCCACCGGGGAAGTCGTTGATGTCGAACGCGACCTGTGCCTCGGCGACCTCGGCCACTCCCTCCTCGACGTCGGCCTCATCCGGCTGCTCGCTGGAGTCGGCGTTCTCCCCTCCGTTTTCTCGCAATCGCGAGAAAACGGAGGATGCCTGGGGGTTCTCCGCTGCCGGGAGCGCGTCACTGTGCTCGCTCACTGGGTCCTGCTCACTCACTGGCTTCTCGCTCACTGGTCTCAGATTCTGTCTGGCCCGTCTCACCGTCCGTGGCTCCGTCGGCGGGGGCGGTGTCGGGGTCCCCGGTCAGCTCCTCGTC
>JAAYSB010000153.1 GCA_012518475.1 Intrasporangiaceae bacterium
AGAGCGGAGAGCTGGGCCGAGGCGGGTTCGTCGGGCACCGTCTCGACCAGCCACTCCTCGAGAGTGCGCTCGCTGATCCGCCGCAGCACGGCGTTGACGAGCTTCGATGGCCCGATCCCGTTGACGGCACGCGCCAGAGCGACGGTCTCCCCCACAGCGGCGTGCTCGGGGACGCGCATCCCCAGGATCTGGTGGGCGCCGAGGCGCAGGGTGTCGAGGACGTTGCCGTCGAGCGTGCTCACCGGTCGCGAGGACGCCGCGGCGATGATCGCGTCATAGCGTCCGCGCCAGCGGGTCGCCCCGCTCACCAGCTCGGTGACGAACGCCGCGTCGCGCGGCTCCAAGCGGGCTCGTCGCAGCGCCTGGGTGAGCTCGAGGTTGGCGTAGGCACCGTCCGAGATCGCCCGCATGACCGTGTATGCGGTGCGTCGGGCCGGGTCACCGCCTCGGCTCCGCTCCCGGGGAGCCTGCGCCGAGCGCGACCCCGGCCGGCCCCCGACCCGACGATCCTGCCCCTGCCCCCGATCGCGCCGCGGTCCCCGACCGCGCCCCTGCTCACCGCGATCCGATCCGCCTCGCCGGCGCCCTGGTGTGTCGTTCACTGGAGCCGCTCCCCGTGCTCGATCCGGACCCCACGGGCCCAGTCGGCCGCCGGCATCTCCTTCTTGCCGACCGGCCGGACCATCCCCAGACGCACGGCGCCACTGCCGGTGCCCACCAGGACCTCCCGCTTGCTCACGGCGAGCTCACCTGGGGCCATGCCGGCCTCGCCCACCGGCTCCACCGGACCGATCCCGAGCCGGCTGTCGCGGAACGTCGTCCAGGCACCTGGGGCGGGGGTGCAGGCGCGCACCCGCCGGTCCACGGCGAAGGTCGGATCGGCCCAGCGCACCTGCGCGTCGGCCGCCTCCATCTTGGGCGCATGGGAGACACCGTCCTGAGCCTGCGGCACCCCGGAGACCGATCCCTGCGCGATCGCGTCGAGGGTGGCGACGAGGAGCTCCGCCCCGCCCTCGGCCAGTCGGCCGAGGAGCGACCCCGAGGTGTCTCGCGGCTGGATCCGCTCGGTCATCGTCCCGAAGACAGGCCCCGTGTCGAGCCCGCGTTCGATGAGGAAGGTCGAGGCGCCGGTGATCTCGTCGCCGGCGAGGATCGCGTGCTGCACCGGGGCGGCCCCGCGCCAGGCAGGCAGGAGCGAGAAGTGCAGGTTGATCCACCCGTGAACGGGGATCTCCAGGGCCGAGGGTGGCAGCAGGGCGCCGTAGGCGACGACCGCGCAGACGTCCGGCGCCAGCGCGCGCAGCTCGGCCTGGAAGTCCTCGTCGCGGGGGTGCTCCGGCGTGAGGACGGGCAGCCCGAGCTCGAGGGCGGCTTCCTTGACCGGTGAGGGGTGCAGGGTGCGGCCACGACCCTGTCGGGCGTCCGGCCGGGTGACGACGGCGATCAGGTCATGGGAAGAGTCGGCGATGGCCCGCAGCGAGGGCAGGGCGGTGTCCGGGGTCCCGGCGAAGACGACGCGCATCCGTTTACAGCGCCTGTCCGAATGTGGCATGGGGGCTGGCCTTGACGGTCGGCACCGGGCCGCCCGCCCACTCTGCCTGCCTGATCAGGCGCATCGCCGCACGTCGCTGCTCCGCGTCCAACCGGTCGATGAAGAGGATGCCGTCGAGGTGGTCTGTCTCGTGCTGGATGGCGCGAGCGAGCATGAGTGAACCTTCGACGGTGATCGGCTCCCCGTGCATGTCCTGGCCCGTGGCGACGACGCCGTGTGCCCGCTTCACGTCATAGCGCAGCCCCGGGAAGGACAGACAGCCTTCGGGCCCGTCCTGCTCCTCGTCGGAGAGAGCGAGCACGGGGTTGACGAGGTGCCCGAGCTCCCCGTCGACGTGCCAGGTGAAGACCCGCAGACTCACCCCGATCTGCGGGGCAGCCAGACCGGCGCCCGGGGCATGACACATGGTGTCGGTGAGGTCGGCGACGAGCGTGCGCAGCTCCTTGTCGAAGTCGACGACCTCGTCGGCGCGCGTGCGCAGCACGGGATCGCCGAAGAGTCTGATCTGCTGGATGGACATCCCGAGGATTCTATGCCGACCCAGCCAGGCCCCACGGTGTCCTCCCCAGCGGACCGGAACGGCGAGCGGTCACGCCACCACCGATTCCTCCGAAAAGGACCGAGCCTCATACCGTCGGGTCGGCCACCCGCATCCGGATCGAGACGACATCGTCGGCCTTCTTGGCCAGCGCAGTCCGCCGCACGGCGGCGAGGTATGCGGCGAGCCGGTCCGCAGCATCGACCGGCGCCCGTAGCACCAACCGGGCGGAGTCGTCTGGCGCGAGGGTCAGTCCGAGCGCCGTGACCTCCTCGGGCAGCTCTCCGGTGGCCACCGCGTCGACAGCGTGGCGGTCCCCGGTGACGAGGGCCATGACGCTTGACGGGGGAAGCGAGAGCGCGGTCCGATCCGACAGCTCACGCTCGGCCAGCCAGGGTGGGTCCCAGCGCGAGAGGGCCTCGACCGCGGCGACCGAGTGCTGGGGTGCGCCGCAGAGGACCACCACTCCCCCGTCACCCGCGCCGCGGACCAGTCCGGCCGCCCCCATCCAGCGACGCAGCGCCTCGACCCCGGCGTCGAGTGCAGGTCGGTCGAGCATCGCCCAGGCGTCGAGGAGGAGCGCTCCTGAGTAGCCACCGTCAGCAACGGGCTCGGCCCCCGGGGTCGCGATGACGAGTGACGGCTCGGAGTCCACCTCTGCGAGGACCGTGCTCGATCCAGAGGTATGGACGGGGATGCCGGGGAAGGCCCGACCCAGCTCCTCCGCCGTTCGCCGGGCCCCGATGACGAGCGCGCGTACCGTGCGGCCGTTGCACTGGGGGCAGCGGAAGGCACCCTCGCGGTGCTGGCAGAGCCGGCAGACGAGGACTCCCTCGCGACCGGTCAGCCCGAGACTGCCCCCACACTGCCGGCAGTGCGCCCGGCGCCGACAGTGCTGGCACGCCAGTGCGGGAACATAGCCGCGCCGCGGGACCTGGATGAGGACCGGGCCCTGCTCGAGAGCGGACTTGGCCGTGCGCCATGCCAGCCCGGGGATCCGGGCCCGGGCGACGACCGGATCGAGGTCCCGCTCGTGCTCGTCACTGGCGATGAGGACCCGCGGCGCTGCTGAACGGACCGTCTCGCGTGGGGCGAGGACGTCCTTGACGAGGCCGGAGTCGACCCAGCCCTGCACCGGGACCGAGCGGGCGAACCCTCCGGTGAGCAGCGCGGCACCCTCGATCTCGCAGCGGGTCTGCACGATGTCCCGCACATGCGGATACGGAGCGCGGGGCTCGTCCCACAGGTCGTCCCCGTCGTCCCACCAGGCGATGAGACCCAGGTCGTGCACCGGCGCCCACGCTGCTGCCCGCGTGCCGACCGCGATGGGCACATGGCCACGCAGCACCTTGAGGAACGCTGTGTAGCGGGCCTGCGGGCCCTGGTCTGCGGTGAGCAGAACATGGTGCCCGGAACCCACCCGCTCCGACAGCGCCCGGTCAAGTCGTGCGACATCCCGGTGGTCCGGAACGAGGAGGAGCGCTCCTCGCCCACCACTGACCGCCGCGGCCGCTGCGTCGGCGAGAGCGGCCGGCCAGTCGCTGCGCGGGGCCGGTGTCGGCACGGCACTCCACGCTGCCCAGGGGCTCTCCCCCGCCGCCAGCCGGCGAAGCAACGCAGCGCCTGCGGGATAGCGGTCCCACGCCGCCGACGACTCGTCCCAGACGAGGGACTCCTGCTCGGGCGGCTCGAGGGACAACGCCCGTTCCGCCCGCGCGTGCCGGGGCGGGACGGCCAGGCGCAGGACGTCGCCGGTGGCCCCGGCATACATCTGCGCCACGACCGTTGCCGCCTCCAGGACCTGCGGTGTCAGGACGCGTTCAGGAGAGACGACCTTGCGGAGCGGAGCCAGACGCCCGGGGTGCTCGGCCTCCTCCCGGAGCTCGACGACGAAGCCGCTGAGGTCCCGGCCGGCGAAGCGCACCTTGACGCGCACACCGGGGGCGACCTCCGCGGCCAGCTCCTGCGGGACGGAGTACTCGAAGGGCCGGTCCAGGTGCGCCAGCCCGGTGTCGACAAGGACCGCGGCCACGCTCATAGCCCGACCCTATGCCGGGCCGGTGACACTGCGTCAGGGCAGCTGGGGGTCAGCCCCGGACGGCGCGCTGGAGCGCCTCGACCCGGTCGGTGCGTTCCCAGGTGAAGGCGTCCGTGACGCCCTGGGCGCTCGTGCGCCCGAAGTGGCCGTAGGCAGCCGTCGGGCGATAGATGGGCCGGAGCAGGTCCAGGGCCTCGACAAGAGCGGCCGGGCGCAGGTCGAAGACCTCGGTGATGGCCTGCTGGATCCGCTCGATCGGGGCGGTCTCGGTCCCGAACGTCTCGACATAGAGGCCGACCGGGTGGGCCTTGCCGATCGCATAGGCGACCTGGACCTCGCAGCGCGAGGCCAGACCCGCAGCGACGAGGTTCTTGGCGACCCATCGCATCGCGTAGGCGGCGGAACGGTCCACCTTCGAGGGGTCCTTGCCGGAGAAGGCGCCACCACCGTGGCGGGCCATGCCGCCGTAGGTGTCGACGATGATCTTGCGGCCGGTGAGTCCGGCGTCGCCCATCGGCCCACCGATCTCGAAGCGGCCGGTCGGGTTGATGAGGGTGCGGTAGCCGTCGACGTCGATGCTCGTGCCCGTGCTCGCGAGCTCACCGAGGACCGGCTCGATGACGTGCTCACGGATGTCCGGGATGAGCAGGTCCTCGAGGGAGATGTCCGGCGCGTGCTGGGTGGACAGGACGACGGTGTCGAGACGGACGGCCTTGTCACCGTCGTAGTCGATGGTCACCTGGGTCTTGCCGTCCGGGCGCAGGTAGGCGAGCGTGCCGTCCTTGCGGACCGCGGTGAGCCGCTCGGCGAGCCGGTGCGCGAGAAAGATCGGCAGCGGCATGAGCTCGGGAGTGTCCTCACAGGCATACCCGAACATCAGACCCTGGTCGCCGGCACCCTGCTTGTCGAGCGGGTCGACGCCACCGGTGCGGTTCTCGTACGCGGTGTCGACACCCTGGGCGATGTCGGGGCTCTGCGCACCGATCGAGATGGAGACCCCGCAGGAGGAGCCGTCGAAGCCCTTGGCGGAGGAGTCATAGCCGATTGTGACGATCGTGTCGCGGACGATCTTGGGAATCTCGACGTACGCGGAGGTCGTGACCTCGCCTGCGACGTGGACCAGACCGGTCGTCACCATCGTCTCCACGGCAACACGAGCGCCCGGGTCCTGCTCGAGCATGGCGTCGAGGATCGAGTCGGAGATCTGGTCGCAGATCTTGTCCGGGTGACCCTCGGTCACGGACTCGGACGTGAACAGGCGTCCAGCCACAGTGGCTCCTTCATGGGATAGGTGGTGCTGAGGGGGGTCGGCGGGCGACCCCACGGCAGTCTAAGGGTCTTCGGGACTCAGTCCGAGACGGAGCCCACGACGGCATCGAGGATGCCGTGGGCGATGACGAGCTTGTCGGCCGGGCCGATGTCGGCGACCGGCTC
>JAAYSB010000154.1 GCA_012518475.1 Intrasporangiaceae bacterium
ACCGCCGATGGAGGCGACCAGGTGCCAGCCGAAGAGCAGCGCGATGACGGTCATGATCGCCACAGGCACGATCGAGTGGGACTGGATGTACCAGAACATCAACCCGAAGGAGGCGAGGACGGCGATGAGGTTCATCCAGTGCCGGGCGGGCAGCATGAGCGGGGAGGACTTCATCTTCGCGGCGAGCTTCAGGTACGCGACGACGGAGCCGGTGAAGGTGACCGCGCCGATGAAGATGCCGAGGAAGATCTCGATCGCGTGGATGGTGTTCCCGCCGGCGCCGTCGCTGTGCTCGACCATCTCCAGGTGGGAGGTGTACCCGACGAGGACGGCCGCGATACCGACGAAGCTGTGCAGGATGGCGATGAGCTCGGGCATCTGGGTCATCTCGACCGAGCGGGCGCGCCACAGGCCGATCGCGGCACCGATGGCCATCGCGGCCACGAGCAGCACGAGAGTGATCATCGGGTCCGCCGCGCGTGAGAGCGAGAGCCAGATCGTCGCTGTCAGGGCGATGACCATGCCGATGATGCCGAAGTTGTTGCCCTCCTTGGCCCGCTCGTGCTTGGACAGGCCCGCCAGGGCCAGGACGAACAGGACAGCGGCGACGATGTAGGCGCCCTGCACCAGGTTCTCGGTGTTGATGGTTCCGGTACTCATGTCTGTGGGTCAGTCCTTCCGGAACATCTCGAGCATGCGGCCGGTCACCGCGAAGCCACCGAAGATGTTGATCGAGGCCACGAGGGTCGCAACGAATGCGATCCCCTGGATGACAGGGTCGGGGCTGCCCAGCTGGAGGATGCCGCCGACGAGGATGATGCCGGAGATCGCGTTGGTCTCGGCCATCAGCGGGGTGTGCAGCGCGTGGCTGACGTTGCTGATGACATAGAACCCGACGATCACAGCGAGCACGAAGACGGTGAAGTGCAGCAGGAAGTCGAACGGCGAGAACGCGGCCATCGCCACGACCAGCGCCCCACCGAGCGCCATGAGCGCGTACTTGCGCGCCGGCGAGCGGGGTGCCACCTCAGCCTTGCCGACCGGGGCGACCTCCTGCGAGGCCGCGGCCGGCGCCGCAGAGACCTGCACCGGCGGCGGCGGCCAGAGCGTCTCCCCCGCCTGGGTCACGGTCATCCCCCGCTGGACCACATCATCGAAGTCCAGCGCGACCTCACCCTCCTTGCCCGGGGTGAGCAGGGTCAGCAGGTTGACCAGGTTCGTGCCGTACAGCTGCGAGGCCTGCGTCGGCAGCCGGCCCGCGAGGTCGGTGTAGCCGAGGATGATCACGCCGTTGTCCGTGACGACCTTCTGGTCCGCGACCGACCCGGCCACGTTGCCGCCGTTGGAGGCCGCCATGTCGACGATGACCGAGCCCGGCTTCATGGAGGCCACCATCTCCTCGGTGATCAACCGCGGCGCCTGACGCCCCGGGATCAACGCCGTGGTGACGATGATGTCGACATCCTTGGCCTGCGCCGCATACATCTCCGCGGCCTTGCGGTTGAACTCCTCCCCCGTCTCCTTGGCATAGCCGTCGGTGGAGACCTCCTGCTCGACGTCGATACGAAGGAAGTCGGCCCCCATCGACTCCACCTGCTCAGCCACCTCGGGACGGGAGTCGAACGCGCGCACGATCGCACCGAGCGAGCCGGCAGTCCCGATCGCCGCCAGACCCGCCACACCAGCACCCACGACCAGGACCTTCGCCGGCGGGACCTTGCCCGCAGCGGTCACCTGGCCGGTGAAGAACGATCCGAACTCCTGCGCCGCCTCCAGCACAGCCCGGTACCCACCGATATTCGCCATCGACGACAGCACATCGAGGGACTGGGC
>JAAYSB010000155.1 GCA_012518475.1 Intrasporangiaceae bacterium
CGGACGGCGGAGCGGATCGCGGCGACCGCGGGGTGCGGGCGGCCGGGAGCACGGCGACCCCTCGTCACCGGATCAGCCGTGGACGCGAGCGACCCACGCCTTGGGGTCGGAGATCTCGAGCGGCTTGGGGAGGGTGTCCGGCGAGGTCCAGACGGCGTTGAGGCCGTCCCAGCCCACCTCGTCGATGACCGCGCGAACGAAGACGGCACCGTCCTTGTACTGGCGCATCTTCGCGTCCAGACCGAGGAGCCGGCGCAGCAACCGGTCCACAGCGCTCTGGCCACTGCGACGGGCGTTGAACTTGCGGCGGATCTCCTCGACCGTCGGGATGACCTCCGGGCCGACCTCGTCCATGACGACGTCCGCGTGGCCCTCGAGGAGGGACATGACCGCGGTCAGCTGAGCGACCTTCTCGCGGGTCTGCGGACTGGCGAGCAGATCGGCGAGGCCTCCGCCGTTGCCGGAGAACGCCTCGGGGAGCCGGGTGACGAGCTGCTGGAGACGCTCCTGGAGGCTCTCCTGGTCCGGTGTCATGTCGGCAGCCAGACCACGGGCCTCGCCGATGAGGTGCTCACGCAGCCAGGGGACGGCGGTGAACTGGACGCGATGGGTCTCCTCGTGCATGCAGACCCAGCGGCGGAAGTCGGTCTCGTCGACCCGCATCTCGCGTCCGACCTGGACCATGTTCGGGGCGACGAGCAGGAGCTTCGGGGTGCCGCTGGGCGCCAGGTCGTACTGGCCGAGGACCTTCCCGGCGAGGAAGGACAGCAGGACACCGGCCTCGGCGCCGGTCACCTTGCTCCCGATGGCGGTGACCGCAGCCGACGGCGTGTCCTCCCGGCTCGCCATGAGCTGGGCGAACACCGGGTCCATGAGCGATGACATCGAGTCGGCGTTGACCGCGATCCACGTGGGCCGGTCGATCACGACCGGCGCCGGGGCCGCACCCGGTGCGTGCAGGCGCGCGGTCTCGGCGACGGGTTCGACCGCCTCGGCGGCGAGCTGACGGATCTGTGCCACGGCCTCGCGGGCCTCTTCACGCTTCACCGCCGGACCGGCCTGCACGAGTCGCGCGCCGGTCGCCTTGGCGAAGGACCAGTCGACGTAGGACGGTCCGTTCGCAGCAGTGTCGTTCGCAGCAGAGTGGTCGTCGGTCTGGGTCAGGTCGTCGCTCATCGGAGCCCTTCTCGTTGTGGCGGTGACGGTGACGTCGATGCCGTCACGCACTCACCGGCAGCCGCACTCGGTGAGTGCCGTGGTCAGCCGGTCCAACGCTAGCTGCGCCTCCAACCTTCCCTCTCGCGGAACCTTGTCTGCGATCGAGACGAAGGTGAGCAGTCTTCCGTCACGGGTCGTCGTCGTGCCCGCGAGCGCGATCGTCTGGTTGATCGTGCCCGTCTTGGCCCGAGGGATCCCGGCCACGGCGCGGGTCGTCGTCGCGTCATAGCGCCCGCTCAGCGTGCCCGATAGACCTGCCACCGGCAGGTCGGCCACGAGGGGCTGCAGGCGCGGCTCGGCCCCCGTCGTGCCGGCATTGATGACCTCAGAGATCAGTCTGGCCGGCATCTTCTGGTCGTAGGACATCCCCGATGCGTCCATCATCCGCGCACCGGAGACATCGATCCCGAGACCTGCCACGGTCTCCAGGAGGAAGTTCGCCACACCCTGGAAGTCCCGTGGCCCGCCGGCGAAGCTGCTGGCCTGGCGGGCGAGATTCTCGGTGAGGGCGTTCTCGCTGAGATCCATGGCGAAGGTCGTCAGCTCGGCGATCGTGGCGCTGCGGACCTCACCGAGCACCGGTCCGGTGACCGGGCTCGTGAGCACGGGCTCTGCTGCCACCTCAGCCGGCAGACCCGCCTCGCTCAACGCGGCGGCGAACGCCGTCACGGCCTCCCTCTCCGGCTCGGTCGGTGACGGGTGGAAGGGGCGCGGTCGTTGGCCGGCGAGGCCGATCATCGTGACGCCCTGGTTGTAGCCGAAGGCGATGTCCTCCATGTTCCAGCTGGGCGCATAGCGCGGGCCGGGCGCATAGGACATATCGACACTGACCGTGACCTTCGCCGGAGGCTGCCCCTCCTCCGCAACCGTGCCAACGACCTGCTCGGCAAGGTCGGCCAACCCGGCACGACCCTCGACGGCCTCCGGGTCACCATGACCCCGGGCCAGCATCGTGTCGCCGCCCGCGCGGAGGACGATCGAGTCCGGACCGGCGCGGACGGCGCTCGTGGTCAACCGGCTGTCCGGATCGAGGGTGAGGAGGATCCCCGCACCGGAGATGAGCTTCTGCGTCGACGCGGGGGTCACCGGACGATCCGCATCCAGCTCGTAGAGGACCTCGCCGGTCACGCCGTCGGTGATGAGCACAGCCGCCGAGCCGAAGAAGCCGGGGGCGGCGAGCTGGGCATCGACGGCAGCGGCCAGCGCCTCGGCGTCCGGAGTTGGCGCTGGTGTCGGAGGAGTCCCCAGATCGACGCCGCCGGCCGCCACGGGGATCTCGACCAGCCCGGTCACCTCAGGCTCCGGCTCGGGGTCCGGGCCGGGGAGAGTCTCGGGGTCGACGGGCTCGTCGAGCGTCAGGACCCCAGGTACCACGTCATAGATGTCGGCCGTGACATACCCGGTTGCTCCGAGGAGCACAACGCCGGTGGTCACGGCGGCGATGGTGCGAGCCCGTGGCATCCGCGCGTCCCTTCCTCATCTCGCCCGTC
>JAAYSB010000156.1 GCA_012518475.1 Intrasporangiaceae bacterium
GAGGCCCCACACCCCGCAGAACGCAGCGGGAGTGCGGATCGAGCCGCCGATGTCGCTGCCGACCTCGGCCAGCACATACCCGGCCGCCAACGCGGCGGCGGACCCGCCGGAGGAGCCGCCCGGGGACAGCCCGTGGCGGTAGGGGTTGTGCGTGACGCCGTAGACGGGGTTGGCGGTCTGCAGGTCCGAGAGCAGCGGGGGAACGTTGGTCTTGCCGAGGATGACGGCGCCCGCTGCCTTCAGGCGGGTGACGACGTCGGCGTCCTTGTGCGGGAAGAACTTTGCGTGTTCCTGGAGGCCCCAGGTCGTCGGCAGGCCGGCGACGTCGATGGCCTCCTTGACCGTCATCGGCACACCGAGGAGCGGGGCGCGCTCGCCGCGTCGGAGCAGCTCGTCGGCGTGGGCTGCCTGCTCCCGGGCCCGGTCGAAGTCGCGCACGACGACGGCGTTGACAGCCCCGTCCTGGGCCTCGATGCGCGCGATGGTGCTCTCGAGCGTCTCCACGGCGGTGCGTTCGCCGTCGGCCATCGCGGCCACGAGGTTGTGCACCTGTCCGGGTCTCATGCTCCTGGACCCTAGTGCGCGCGCTGGTGAGTGGGCTGCGGAGCTCATGACCTCCGCGGGCCGGACTTGTCGAGCCGCCTCTCCGTGGAGGGGTCCTCGGCGTCGATCTCGGCCAGGGTGTCGTCGAGCCGTTCGAGCCTGGTCCAGGCGCTGACGAGGAGGTATGCGCCGCTCGCCACTGCGAGGACCGTCCCGGCCACTGGTGCGGTCGGAAGTGCGAAGGCGGCGATGATGAGCAGGACGGTTCCGATGACGAGCGCGCCCACCCAGACCCAGGCCGAGGCGAACGCCCGGTCGGTCAGACTGTGCACGAGTGCCGCCAGGGCGAGGAAGAGACCGCTCAGGGAGGCGGCGACGACGAGCTGGTCGGTCCGGAGGTTCGCCACGGCGACGGCGAGCGGGAGGGCGGCGGCGAGCGCCGCATACAGGGGCAGGTGGGCCAGGCGCCGGGACTGCTCGGTGACACCGGCGAGCACCATGCCGACCGCTGTGACCGCGAGGACGGTGATGACAGTGGAGCGCTCACCAGGCCAGCCCACCGCGAAGCCGAGCAGGATGACGGTCCCCGGGACGACGCGGGCGGCATAGAGCCAGCGCCACTCCTGGCCGAGGTGGGCCAGAGCCGAGCCGACGAGGAGGATGGCGACGAACGAGTACGTCGAGAGCGAATCCAGCCCGCCGACCATCGGCGCGAGCACCAATGCGGGTGCGGCGGCGAGGACGGCCAGCAGCTCGCTGTCCCAGCGGCGGGCGAGGACGAAGGCACCGGCCGACAGGAGGCCGGCGAGCACAAGTCCGGCCGTGGCGGGGATGAAGTCGTAGAGCGCGGTCGCGGCGAGGAGGTCGAGGTACGCCGCGGCCAGACCTGTTGCGACGAGGGCTTCCCCGCCGCTGATCCGGTTCGCGCGCGGGGCTGGGGACCGGCGGCGGACGATCACGCCGGCGGTGAACAGGCCGCCGGCGAGCAGGCCGCCGGCGACCGTGCGCGGGCCGGGGCCGAAGATGCCGGCCGCGATGGCGATGGCGAGGAGGAAGGCGACGCCGATGAGGGTGACGACCGCCCCGATCGCGCCGAGGACCTTGGCGACCATGCCAGGTCGCTCCCACCACCGCGGGGTGTCGGGTGCTTGGGGCGGTGCGGGAGGGTGAGCCGTCGGCGGATGGTGTTCTGGTGGTTCAACGGGCCCGGGAGCACCGGAAAACCGGCCGTCGGCGGTGTGGGGCGGGGGTGACACCGGCGTGACGGAGGCATGGAGGTCCTGGCGGAGCCGGGCCAGGCCGTTGCCGACCGCATACAGCCTCGTCATGGCCTCGGCGAACTGAGACTCGAGGTCACGGATCTGGTCGCGCGTGTCGATCTGGGTCGTGCCGGTCTGTGTCATACCTCCAGCGTCGTGGAGCCTGGGTCAGCGCGCCTGAGCCCGACTACTCATCTGGGGCTAGTCGTCGGTGTCGGTGACCGGTGCCGTGGCGCGGGGGAGCTGGGCGACGAAGGTCGCGCCGCCGCCGGGGGTCTCGGTGACGCCGACGCGGCCACCCTGGTGGGTGATGAGCGCCGAGACGATGGCGAGCCCGAGGCCGTTGCCGCCCCCACCGGTCCGGCCCCGGGACGGGTCGGAGCGGTAGAAGCGCTGGAACACCTTGCCTGCCTCGGCACGCGGGATCCCCGGGCCGTGGTCGCGGACCTCGAGGACGGCCATGTCGCCGAGATGGCCGACTGCGACCTCGATCGGGCTGCCCGCGGGGGTATGCCGGACCGCGTTGCCGAGAAGGTTGACGAGGACCTGGCGCAGCGCGGACTCGTCAGCGAGTGCGTGGACCGGGCCGAGACGACCCTCGACCGCCTGCAACGTGATGGACCGGTCGGGCTCACGGACCTGGGCGTCGGCGACGGCGTCTGCCGCGAGCACGGTGAGGTCGAGGGTGGCCACGGCCAAGTCGGGGGTCTCGTCGAGGCGCGCGAGGGTGAGCAGATCCTCGACGAGGCCGCTCATCCGGGCGGCCTCGGACTCGATCCGGCCCATCGCGGTGTCGAGGGCGTCCTCAGTGGGGATGGCGCCCTGGCGATAGAGCTCGGCGTATCCGCGCACCGTGGCGAGCGGGGTGCGCAGCTCGTGCGAGGCGTCGGCGACGAACTGCCGCATCCGGTCCTCGCTGCGCTCGCGCGCCTCGAAGGAGCTCTCGATCTGGGTGAGCATCGCGTTGAGCGAGCGGGAGAGGGAGGCGACCTCGTCCTCGGCGGCGTGGGTCGGGATGCGCTGGGTGAGGTCGCCGTCGGCGATGGCTCCGGCGGTGTCCTCGATGACGCGCAGCGGCCGGAAGGCGCGGCGGACCGCATAGAAGCCGGTGGCCGCGGCGGTGACGATGGCGGCGAGCCCGAGCAGGCTCGACATCGCGATCATCCGCTGCACGGTCGCGTTGACGCTCGTCAGGGGCAGGCCGAGGGCGAAGGTGCCGCGGTCGTCGGACAGCTTCCCGGCGAGCAGCCTCCAGGAGGTCTGGCCCGGCTCGCTGTGGACGGTGAAGGGCTGGCCCGTGGCGACCCGTGGGTCGTCGAGCCGGATCGGCGCGACGTCCGGGCTCGAGCCGACGACGGTCGAGTCGACGGTCATGAGCGGCTCACCCTCGGGGGTCATGATGATGAGCGAGTACCCGGTCGGGATGCGGACCGACCCCGTGACGACGAGGTCGCGCAGCGCCTGACTGACGATGGGGCGGGTGGCCGCCTGCAACTCGGCGTCGATCCGCTCAGTGAGGTCGCGCTTGAGAAGGAACGCGGTCGCTGCGGTCGTCAGGCTGACCGTGAGCAGGAGGAGGGTGAGCAGGATCGCGACGAGCCGGATCTGCAGGGGGATCGTCTGCAGTCCCTGATGGATGCGCGCCCGCAGCGAGGTCCGTGGTCGGGACGGGGGGGCGACGTCCGCCGACCGTGCGGCGGTCACCGGTTCGCTCACGAGGGCGGCAGCCGCAGGACGTAGCCGACGCCCCGCTTGGTGTGGATGAGCGGCGGCAGGCCCTCGGTGTCGATCTTGCGCCGCAGGTAGGAGATGTAGGACTCGACGATCCCGGCCTCCCCGCGGAAGTCGTAGTCCCAGACGTGATCGAGGATCTGGGCCTTGGACAGCACGCGGTTGGGGTTGAGCATGAGGTAGCGGAGCAGCTTGAACTCCGTGGGGGAGACCTCGATGGTCCGGCCCGCGCGGCGCACCTCGTGGGAGTCGTCGTCGAGGGTGAGGTCCTCGAAGGTGATCGCGCTGCCCTCGTCCTCGCTCGGCCGGGTCCGGCGGAGCACAGCGCGGATCCGGGCGACGACCTCCTCCAGGCTGAACGGCTTGGTCACGTAGTCGTCACCCCCGACGGTCAGGCCCTTGACCTTGTCCTCGACCGAGTCACGGGCGGTGACGAAGACGATCGGCAGCGGCCGGCCGGACTCCCGCAGCCGGCGGGTCACGGTGAAGCCGTCCATGTCGGGAAGCATGACGTCGAGGACGCACAGGTCGGGGTGGTTGCGTGCCGCAGCGGCGATGGCGTCGGCACCGGTCGCTGCGACCTCGACCTCGAAGCCGGCGAAGCGCAGGCTCGTCGCGAGGAGCTCTCGGATGTTCGCCTCGTCCTCGACGACGAGGAGTCGGGCCTCCGGCTCGCCGTTCTGGCGCTCGGCTGAGCCGCGGCCGGGTGCGGGGGATGCGGTCCGGCGGGTCTGCATACCCCTGATTGTCCCGCTGTCGGCTGGGAGTTTCCTGGGAATCACCTGACTCGTTCGCGGATGGTGTTCCGGTGCTCCGACGGCCTCCGGGCCACCAGGAAACCATCCGTCGACGGTCAGGGGAGGACGTCCTCCGCGTCGACGATGCGGTATGCGTAGCCCTGCTCGGCGAGGAATCGTTGCCGGTGCGCAGCGAAGTCGGCGTCGACGGTGTCCCGCGCGACGACCGTGTAGAAGTGGGCCGTGCGCCCGTCGCCCTTGGGACGAAGGACCCGCCCGAGACGTTGGGCCTCCTCCTGCCGGGAGCCGAAGGTACCCGAGATCTGGATCGCCACGCTCGCCTCGGGCAGGTCGATCGAGAAGTTCGCGACCTTGGACACGACGAGCCGGCTGATCTCCCCGGTCCGGAACGCGGCGAACAGCTTCTGCCGCTGCGCCACAGGGGTCTCGCCGGTGATGATGTCGGCGTCGAGGGCCTCGGCCACCTCGTGCAGCTGGTCGAGGTACTGGCCGATGATCAGGGTCGGTTCGCCGGGGTGCCGCTCGGCGAGTGCACGGATCACCGGCAGCTTCGTCGGCGTGCACGACGCCAGGCGGTAGCGGTCGTCGGGCTCGGCCACCGCATACGCCATCCGCTCGGCGTCGGGGAGGGTGACCCGCACCTCGACGCAGTCGGCGGGGGCGATGTAGCCCTGGGCCTCGATGTCCTTCCACGGCGCGTCATAGCGCTTCGGGCCGATGAGTGAGAACACGTCCGCCTCCCGGCCGTCCTCGCGCACGAGCGTCGCGGTCAGGCCGAGGCGCCGGCGGGCCTGCAGGTCGGCGGTCATCCGGAAGATCGGCGCGGGAAGCAGGTGAACCTCGTCATAGACGATGAGCCCCCAGTCACGGGCATCGAGCAGGTCGAGGTGCCTGTAGACGCCCTTCCGTCTGGTCGTCAGCACCTGATAGGTCGCGATCGTGACCGGGCGGATCTCCTTGCGCTGCCCCGAGTACTCGCCGATCTCGTCCTCGGTGAGAGTCGTCCGCTTGAGCAGCTCGTCGTGCCACTGCCGCGCCGAGACGGTATTCGTCACGAGGATGAGCGTCGTCGCCTGCGCCTGGGCCATCGCGGCCGCCCCGACGAGGGTCTTGCCGGCGCCGCACGGCAGGACGACCACCCCGGAGCCGCCGTGCCAGAATCCCTCGACAGCGTGCTCCTGGTACGGCCGCAGCGACCAGTCGGCGGTCTCCAGCGCCATCGGGTGCGCCTCGCCGTCGACGTAGCCGGCGAGGTCCTCGGCCGGCCAGCCGACCTTGAGCAGCTCCTGCTTGAGGTGGCCGCGCTCGCTCGGGTGGACGGCGACCGTCGCGTCGTCGATCCGTGCGCCGATAAGCGGCTTGATCTTGGTGTGCCGCAGGATCTCCTCGAGGACCGCGCGGTCCGTCGAGCGCAGGACCAGGGGGTATGCCGTGCCCGCGTCGTCCTCGAAACCCGCCTCCAGCGTCAGGCGGCCGTACCGGGCCATCGTCTCGGCGACGTCGACGAGGAGGGACTGGGGCACCGCATACCGACTGTGGGTCAGGAGGGCGTCGACGACGCCCTCGGCGTCGTGACCGGCGGCTCGGGCGTTCCAGAGACCAAGGGGAGTCAGGCGGTAGGTGTGGACGTGCTCGGGGGCCCGCTCGAGCTCGGCGAACGGGGCGATGGCCCGGCGTGCCTCGTCGGCACGGGGGTGGTCGACCTCGAGAAGGAGGGTCTTGTCGCTCTGGACGATGAGGGGTCCGTCGGGCACGCGGGTCCTAGAAGCCGGGCTCAGAGAGTTCCGGTGCCAGAGCGACGAACCCCACGACATACAGGACGAAGCCGACGACCGCGAGAACCAAGCCGCAGGCGAAGGCGATCCAGCCCCACTTGGTCAGCTTCGCCGACTGCACCGGATCGGTCGCCTGCTTCGTCAGGCCCAGGATGCCGAGGACGAGCGAGACGATCGTGACACCGCAGCAGGCGAAGATGCCGATGCCGCTGAGGATCGTCAGGACGAGCGCGGAGGTGTTCGTCTGGGAGGGGGCCTGGGCGTAGTAGCCGGGAGGCGGGGCGCCGTAGGGGGCGTTCGGGTCGCCGTAGGGGGCAGAGCCGTACGGGGCCTGACCCTGCGGGGGATAGGGCGACCCGGGCGGCGGCGGCGGGGTTCCGTAGGTGCCGCTCAGAGGCGGGACCGGCGGTGCCGACTGGTCCTGGGAGCCGCCGGCGCCAGGGTCTGCGGTGTCCGAGCCGACGGCGTCGTCACGGGCCGGGGTGTCGGACGCCGGGGTGTCGGACGCTCGGGTGTCGGACTCCGGACCGGGCCGGTAGCCCGGGGACTGCCACTCCGACGGCGGGGGCGGGGGAGTGCTTCCCGAGGGCTGATCCCACCGCGGGTCCGGGGACGGCGAGGTCGGGTCGGTGTACTCGTCGTCGCGGTTCTGCTCGCTCATCGTCCTGCCTTTGCTGTCATGCCTGTCAGGGCGGTCCCCCTGCGCCGGAGTCGAGCGTAACCGACAATGGCGGTATGACTGCGAGCCTGCCCATGTCCGCGCCGCTGCCCATGTCCGTGCCCCTGCCCGGTCTGCCCGAGTCGGTGACCATCTATGAGGTCGGCCCGCGGGACGGCCTGCAGAACGAGCAGGCGGTCATCCCGGCGGCGGTGAAGAGCGAGTTCATCGACCGGCTCGCGAAGGCCGGCTTGGAGTGGATCGAGACGACGTCCTTCGTCCATCCGAAATGGGTTCCGCAGCTGGCCGACGCGTCCGAGGTGCTGGCGAGCCTGGGGGAGAGCGGGCGGGCGCATACCCGTCCGGTTCTGGTTCCGAACGAGCGGGGGATGGACCGCGCGATCGAGGCGGGCGTGACGTCCATCGCGATCTTCGGCAGTGCGACAGAGACCTTCGCCCAGCGCAACCTCGGGCGGTCGGTCGATGAGTCGATCGAGATGTTCGCGCCCGTCGTGAAACGGGCCAAGGACGCAGGGATGTGGGTGCGGGCCTATGTCTCGATGTGCTTCGGCGATCCGTGGGAGGGAGCCGTCCCGGTTGCCCAGGTCGTCGACGTGTCCCGGCGGCTCATGGATCTTGGGGCCGATGCTCTTTCGATCGGCGACACCATCGGCGTCGGAACGGCCGGTCACGTCGCGACGCTCATCGAGGAGCTCGGGAGCTCAGGGGTCGGACCGGAGCTGATCGGGGTCCACTTCCACGACACGTACGGGCAGGCGCTGGCGAATACCGTTGAGGCGCTGCGCAATGGCGTCACAGTGGTGGATGCCTCGACTGGCGGGCTCGGCGGGTGTCCGTATGCGAAGAGCGCGACGGGCAACCTCGCGACCGAGGACCTCGTGTGGGCGCTGCAGGGCCTGGGGATCGACACGGGGGTCTCGCTCGATGCGCTCGTCGAGACGTCGGTGTGGATGGCCGGGCAACTCGGCCGGCCGTCGCCGTCGCGGGTCGTCAAGGCACTCAGCGGCGGCTAGACCGTCCGGCAGCGGCGGCACCGTCGGTTCGCCTGTTCTTCCAGAGTGCAGCCGAACGGCGATCTCAGGCGGGGGCGGCGCCGGTGATCCGGTGGATCGACAGGGTCCGGCGGATGCCGTTCGCGGTGCCCGTGACGCGCCCCCCGTCGGCGACCTCGGGGTGGAAGAGGACGCGCTCGATCTGCCCGGACGCGCCGGCGTAGCCGACCCACACCGGCGTCTGGTCGGCGGCCGCCTCACGCAGGATGGCGAGGGCGGTTGTCGGGTCGGTGTGGGGGAGCGGCGTGCGGGCCGCCTTCGGCTCAGCGGCCGCCTCGCCTGCCCGCAGCTGACGGACGACGTCCTCCGTGGCCTCCGCTGTCAATTGGGTATGCGTCAGCGGCGGCGTCGTGCGTGTCGCCGTGCGGCGTTCGCGGCGCTCGCGGCGGACGGTCTCTCCGGCCGCCGTCTCGGCGACCCCACCGATGCCGGCGTCGCGCAGGACATCGTGGACGACGTCCGGCTCGGCGGGGGAGACGACGACAGTCGCGGAGATCTGGCTGAGGCGCAGCAGGGCGAGCTCGGGACGGCTGAGCAGCTCGGCGATGCGGGCCGGATCGTCGGTGCGGATGTAGGTCGCAGCTGCCCCGATCCGGACCTGGCCGTGCCGGCGGGCCTCGTCGCGGACGAGGTACTCGAGCGCCTGCGGCAGCGGGGTGAGGCTGCCGGTCGTCAGGGCCTCGACGAGCTCGTCGGCGGTCCAGCCCCGGTCGAGGGCCCGGGTGAGGGAGGTGGGCGAGAACCGGTAGACAGTGGCGCCCCCGCGCGACTCGATGTCGGCGGCGAGCCGCATGAGGTCGGCGAGCTGGCCGGTGAGTGGTCCCGGGGCAATCGCCGTGAGGTCGCCCTGGAGGATGACGTGCTCGACCGGCTCGGGCAGGTGCGGGTGAATGGCGTCATCGAGGTCGTCGACACCGCCGGCCTCGACGAGGCAGCGGCCGGCGTCGGAGAGCGCACCCATGCCCGTCACCCCGAGTCGACCCGACTCTGCGGCGACGAGGGCCACGATCCGGTCGAGGTCAGCAGGCAGGCGGCGTGGTCGGGCAAAGCGGATCTGAGCCTCCAGCTGTGCCGCGTCGAGAGCGCAGTCTCCCGCCGCGTCGAGCAGCCGGACGATCTCCTGGCGCAGGGTGCGCACCGGAGGCCAGATGAGGTCTCCGCCGAGGACGCCGGCACCGGACCGCGGGAGGAGATGGAGTGAGCGCGTCGTCGTCCACCAGGCCCAGGCCAGGTGGGCCCACTGGCGTGACGGCGGGTCCTGGCGCCACACGTCATAGTCCCCGGTCGGGACGAAGTGCGGTTCCAGCTCCCCGTCGTCGGAGATGAGCCGGGCGGCCACGAGGAGCTCGATGAGGAAGGCAGTGCTCGCTGTGTCGCTGTCCAGACTTGTTGCGAGAGAGCGCAGCTCGCGCACACCGAGGCCGCCGCCCTTGAGCACGGGCCAGGGGTCGGTTGCGAGGACGGACATCAGCTCGTCGCACTGGGCGAGCAGCTCCGCGGCGGCGCTTCCCGCTGCGGTGTTGACGTGCTCGCGGTTCGGCGTCGGTGCATCTGTCGGTGGCTCGGGCCGGAGGTCGTCCGGTCGGTGCGATCGTCCCTCACGGAGCGCGAGTCCGAGCTCTCGCGGGACGATGAGGTGGCCGGACTCGCTCTGCCCCATCGCGTTCCGATCGAGCAGCCACTGGATGGCCGAGGCCGTGCGACTGCCGGACGGCGGCGCCTGAGCGAGCGGTGGGCCCCAGGCCAGGGCTCCCAGGACCGCGTGCACGGCGTCAGGAGCGTGAGCCAGCTCATCAGGATCGAGCACCTCGGCCTCCAGCGCTGCGGCGGACGGCCCGAGGCCGGCCGGGTAGGGGCCGAGGGCGTCGAGGACGGCGGTGACAGGACGCAGTCCCTCCGGGTCCCGCCAGATCAGCGCTCGGCGCCAGAGCACATCGAGGCAGCCCTGCAGCTCGGCAGGTGTGAGCGCGTCGCCGAGGAGGGTGGTCAGACCCTCGATCGTCACCGGTGGGCGGAGGAGGGCGCAGCACTCGAGCACCGAGAGGAGCCGGCGGTCGAGGGCATCAATGGCGCGGGTGGTGCTTGCGATGGTCCCGGCTCGGCCGGCGACCCCGGACAGGTCCGAGGGGGCGGGTCTGGCCAGGTCGGGGCGGGTGAGCAGGAGCTCGGCCAGCTCGGCGTCCGAGCGGCTGCGGATGTCGTCGGCAAAGGAGCGGGGCGCCTTCCCGCTCGCACTGCTGTCTTCGTCCGTCCCCACCCGGACAGTATGCGCCGTGCCCCAACCCATTCCCCCCACGGTGGGCGTGCAACAACCTGGCGATTACCAGGTTGTGGCACGCCTCGCCGACATCACCGGACCATTCAGCGACGGGTCTGAGAAGTCA
>JAAYSB010000012.1 GCA_012518475.1 Intrasporangiaceae bacterium
AGCGGCCGGTCATCTCCCAGGCGTCCTCGTCGGACTCGGCCTCGACCTCTTCGTAGCCCTCGTAGGACTGGTCGAGGACCGACGTCGGCGGCTGGGTGACCGGGTCGGTGTCGTCGTCGTTCTCCAGATCCGCGTCGTAGGCCTCGCCGTAGTCCGGCTCCTCCGCGGCGGCCGGCGGCGGGTCGTCCCCGCGGATCATCGCGAGCGTGGCCGGCAGGTCGTCGGGACGGATGAGCACCTCACGGGCCTTCGAGCCCTCGGAGGGGCCGACGACGCCGCGGGACTCCATGAGGTCCATGAGTCGGCCGGCCTTGGCGAACCCGACCCGCAGCTTGCGCTGGAGCATCGAGGTCGAGCCGAACTGCGTGGTGATGACGAGCTCGGTCGCCTGGAGCAGCAGATCGAGGTCGTCGCCGACCTCCTCGTCGACCTGCTTCTTGGCCGCCGTGGGGATGACGTCCTCGCGGTAGTTCGGCTGGAGCTGGCTCTTGACGTGCTCGACGACCTTGTGGATCTCGGACTCCGTCACCCAGGCACCCTGGACACGCATCGGCTTGCTGGCCCCCATCGGCAGGAACAGGGCGTCGCCCTGGCCGATGAGCTTCTCGGCGCCGGGCTGGTCGAGCACGACGCGGCTGTCCGCGAGGGACGAGGTGGCGAACGCCATCCGGGAGGGCACGTTGGCCTTGATGAGACCGGTGACGACGTCGACCGACGGCCGCTGCGTCGCGAGCACGAGGTGGATGCCCGCGGCCCGGGCGAGCTGGGTGATCCGCACGATCGAGGACTCGACGTCGCGGGGGGCGACCATCATCAGGTCGGCGAGCTCGTCGACGACGACGAGCAGATAGGGATACGGAGCCAGGGTGCGCTCCGAGCCCGGCAGCGGCTGGACCTTGCCGGCCTTGACGGCCTTGTTGAAGTCGTCGACGTGCTTGTAGCCGAACTGCGCGAGGTCGTCATAGCGGGCGTCCATCTCGCGCACGACCCAGTCGAGGGCCTCGGCGGCCTTCTTCGGGTTGGTGATGATCGGCGTGATGAGGTGCGGGACGCCCTCATAGGCGGTGAGCTCGACCCGCTTGGGGTCGACGAGGACCATCCGGACCTCCTCGGGGGTCGAGCGCATGAGGACCGAGGTGATCATCGAGTTGACGAAGCTGGACTTACCCGAGCCGGTGGCACCCGCGACGAGCAGGTGCGGCATCTTCGCGAGGTTGGCGATGACATAGCCGCCCTCGACGTCCTTGCCGACACCCATGACCATCGGGTGGTGGTTGTTGCGGGCGACCTGACTGCGCAGCACGTCACCGAGGGAGACGTTCTCACGGTCGGCGTTCGGGATCTCGATGCCGATCGCCGACCTGCCGGGGATCGGGCTGAGGATGCGCACGTCGGCGGATGCGACCGCATACGCGATGTTCTTCGAGAGGGCGGTGACGCGCTCGACCTTGACGCCGGAGCCGAGCTCGAGCTCGTAGCGGGTGACGGTCGGACCGCGGGTGAACCCGGTGACCTGGCAGTCGATGTCGAACTGCTCGAGGACTCCGGTGAGCGACTCGACGACCTTGTCATTGGCCGCGGAGCGGGTCTTGTGCGGAGCACCCGGCTCGAGGATCGACCCGTCCGGCAGCGAGTACGTGACGTTGCCGGCAAGGCTGAGCTGCTCCACCCGGGCGGGCAGCTGAGAGGTCGGCGGTGGCACGAGCTCGGCCTTGGGTCCGGGCACAGGCTCGGAGGTCTTCTTGCCTCCCACCGGGATCGGCTCGGTCGACGGCTTGCCCGATGCTCCGCCACCGGACCGTCCCCGCGCATTCGCCAGAGCAGCGGCAGCGGCGTCGTCGCCCTCGATGGCCTCGCCACCACGGGCCTTGCGGAGCCCCGCGCGGATCTTCTCGCCCGCGCTCTGCCTGTCGACGATGGCGGCCTGCTCATAGGCCTCGTCACCGTGGCGCTGACCGGCGAGCTCGTCCTTGACCTTGCGGGTACGACGGCTCTTTGTCGTGGCGCCCGAGTCGGATGCGGCCGCGGAAGCCGCCTCACGCTCGGCGTCGAGGCCGGCCAGACCGCTGTCGATGAAGGTGCGCAGCTGACCGAAGCGGTGCGGGATCTTGTGGACCGGGGTGGCCGTCAGCACGAGCACGCCGAAGAGGCCGAGGAGGACGAGCAGGGGTGTGGCGCCCTTGACCGTGAGCGCGGTCGCGAGTGGGTCGGAGGACAGGAACCCGACGATCCCGCCGGCCTGGCGCATCCCCCCGGCACCGTCGGTCGGCTGCGGAATCCCCTCGGAGATGTGGATCAGGCCCGTGACGGCCGCGGTGAGAGTGCCGAGACCGACGAAGATCCGGCTGTCCGCGGTGGCGACCTCCTCGGTCTTCGGAGCGCGCAGCATCCGCAGCCCGATGAGGAGGAAGACGATCGGCACCGCGACGGCCATCCGGCCGAAGGTGCCGGCGAACACGGCGTGGATGACGTCACCGACGACGCCCGACAGGGCCCACCACTCGCGTGCGGCGACGATGACGGCGAGCGCGATGAAGAGCATCCCGACGCCGTCGCGGCGGTGCTCCGGCTGCAGGTCTGAGCCCGCGGCCCCGACACGACGCACCGCTCCCCCGGCGGTGTGCGCGACCCCCATCCAGGTCGACTTCAGAGCGCGCACGGGCATCGGCAGCCCGCCGCCGTGGGCCTTCTTCGTGGTCTTGCCTCGCGGAGCCGCCTTCTTGGCACCGGAGCGTGCGCTCGTGGACCCCCGAGACGGACGCGTGCTCGAGCGGGCAGAGCCTGAGGCGGCAGAGCGTGCGGGGGCACGGCGAGAGGTCGGCGTACGTGTGGCCATGGGCCGAAGCCTACGGGCTGCGCCACTCCTGTCACAGGAGCAACACGCACCTCAGGAGTCAGAGGAACCGATGCGGTATGCGCCGGTTACGCCTCGATCACCGTCGGCAGGATCATCGGCCGGCGACGGATCTTCTTGCCGACCCAGCTGCCGAGGGTGCGGCGCATGACCTGCTGCAGCTGGTGGGTGTCGCTGACCCCGGAGGAGACCGCCTCCTCGAGAGCCGAACGCAGCCTGGGCCGGATGTCGTCGAACGCCGAGTCCTCGATGACGAAGCCGCGGGCGAAGATCTCCGGGCCGGCGACGACCTTGCCGTTGCTCGAGTCGATGACCGCGGTGACGGCGATGAAGCCCTCGTCCCGGAGGATGCGGCGGTCCTTGAGCAGCTCCTCGTCGGTCTCGCCGATCGAGGAGCCGTCGACATACACATACCCCGCGGGCACCGCGCCGGCGACCTTGATGCGGCCCTTGAAGAGGTCGACGGCGACACCGTCCTCGACGACGAGGACGTTCTGCTCGGGGACTCCGGTGAGCTGGGCGAGGCGGCCGTTCTCCTTGAGGTGGCGGTACTCCCCGTGCACCGGGACGACGTTGCGGGGCTTGACGATGTTGTAGGTGTAGAGGAGCTCGCCGGCCGAGGCGTGTCCGGAGACGTGGACGCGGGCCGAGCCGGAGTGGACGACCTGGGCACCGAGGCGCATGAGTCCGTTGATGACCCGCCACACCGAGCTCTCGTTGCCGGGGACCGGGGTCGAGAGCAGCATGACCGTGTCCCCCTCACCGATGGAGATGCGGGGGTGGTCACGGTTGGCCATCCGCCCGAGAGCGGCCATCGGCTCACCCTGGGAGCCCGTGCAGATGAGGACGACCTTGTTGTCGGGGAGCTGGTCGATCTGACCCAGATCGACGACCACGCCGTCGGGGACGGTGAGATAGCCGAGGTCGGCAGCGATGCCCATGTTCTTGACCATGGACCTGCCGACATAGGCGACCTTGCGACCGGCCTTGGCTGCGGCGTCGAGGACCTGCTGGACACGGTGGATGTGGGAGGCGAAGCAGCCGACGACGATGCGGCGCTCGGCGTGCCGGAACACCTTGTCGATGGCCGGGGCGATCTCGATCTCGGGGGTGGTGAAGCCGGGGATCGTCGCGTTCGTCGAGTCGGTGAGGAAGACGTCGACGCCCTCTTCGCCGAGCCTGGCGAAGTGCCGCAGGTCGGTGATGCGTCCGTCGAGCGGCAGCTGGTCCATCTTGAAGTCGCCGGTGTGCAGGAGCGTGCCGCCGGAGGTGCGGACCATGACGGCGAGCGCGTCGGGGATGGAGTGGTTGACCGCGATGAACTCGCACTCGAAGTTGCCGAGCGACTCGACGTCACCCTCCTTCACGGCGAGGGTGTAGGGCGTGATCCGGCGCTCCTTGAGCTTGGCCTCGACGAGCGCGAGGGTGAGCTGGGAGCCGACGAGCGGGATGTCCGGCTTGAGCCGCAGGAGGAACGGGACACCGCCGATGTGGTCCTCGTGCCCGTGCGTGAGGACGATCGCCTGGACGTCGTCGAGCCGGTCCTCGAGGTACTCGAAGTCGGGGAGGATGAGATCGATTCCGGGGTGGTTGTCGTCGGGGAAGAGCACCCCGCAGTCGATGACGAGCAGCTGCCCCTTGTGCTCGACGACCATCATGTTGCGGCCGATCTCCCCCAGCCCCCCGAGGGGGACCAGCCGGACCGCACCGTCCTTGAGCGGCGGTGGGGTGTCGAGCTCGAAGTGGGGGTGGCTCATGTGGCTCCTAAGGTCGGGTTCAGCTCTGGTCGAGGGTGTCGAGGGCGTATGCGACGGCTGACTTCTCGTTGTCCGTCGCCGGGATGAGGGGCAGGCGGACCGCCCCGGTCGGGATCCTGCCCAGGTGCACGAGTCCGGCCTTGGCCGCGATGGCGCCCTGGGTGCGGTTCATGACGGCCTCGACGAGCGGCATGAGCCGGCGGTGGATCCGGCGGGCCTCGTCGAAGTCGCCGGCCGCAGCGGCCGTGACGAACGCCGCGTAGGTCGCAGGGGCGACCTGGGAGGTCACCCCGACGATGCCGTATGCGCCGTTGGCGAAGTGGAGCAGGTTGGCTGCGTCGTCGCCGGAGAACCAGAGCAGGTCGGTCTGGTCCATGACGGCGGAGGCCTCCCAGAAGTTCGCCTTGGCGTCCTTGACGGCCGTGATGCCATCGATCTCCGCGAGCGCGAGCAGGGTCTCCTTCGTGAGCGGCACCCCGGAGCGGCCGGGGATGTCGTAGACCATGACCGGCAGCTGCGTGGCGGCGGCGACCTCGCGGAAGTGCGCGATGAGCCCGGCCTGCGGGGGCTTGTTGTAGTACGGGGTGACGACGAGGACGCCGTGGGCACCGGTGAGCTCGGCCTGGCGGGCGAGCTCGACGGTGTGCGAGGTGACGTTCGTGCCGACACCGGCGGTGATCAGGGCCCGGTTCCCCACCGCGTCGAGCACGGCGCGGACGAGGTCGGCCTTCTCCCGGTCCGTCGTCGTCGGGGACTCACCGGTGGTGCCGTTGACCACCAGGCCGTCGTGGCCCTCCTCGACGAGCCAGGTGGCCAGCTCCTGGGCAGCGTCGAGGTCGACCGACCCGTTCTCCCGCATCGGGGTGACCATGGCCGAGATGACGCGTCCGAACGGGCTCTCCACAGGCATACGCCCAACGTTACCGGGGCGCGTCAGTCGCGGCTCGCAGGACGGCCCGGGAGCGGCTGTTCGACTCCGGCGGTGCGCACCGGGTCGCCGGGCCGGCGGCGGTACGGTGGACGAATGCGTCAGTACCTCGATCTCCTCGACCACGTCATGACCCACGGCGTGGACAAGTCCGACCGCACCGGGACCGGGACGAGGTCCGTCTTCGGCTACCAGATGCGCTTCGACCTCTCCGAGGGCTTCCCCGTCCTGACGACCAAGAGACTGCACCTGCGCTCGATCATCGGCGAGCTCCTCTGGTTCCTGCGTGGTGACACGAACGTGCGCTGGCTCCAGGAACGCAACATCCGCATCTGGAACGAGTGGGCGGACGAGAACGGCGACCTCGGGCCGGTCTATGGCTACCAGTGGCGCTCGTGGCCGACCCCGGCCGGCGACAAGGTCGACCAGATCGCCAAGGTCATCGAGTCGATCCGGACCAACCCGGACAGCCGCCGGCACATCGTCTCGGCGTGGAACGTCGCGGACGTCGACGACATGGCGCTTCCGCCGTGCCACACGATGTTCCAGTTCTATGTCGCTCCCCCGGCTGAGGAGGGCGGCAAGGGACGGCTGTCGTGCCAGCTCTATCAGCGCAGCGCCGACATCTTCCTCGGGGTCCCGTTCAACATCGCCTCCTATGCCCTCCTGACGATGATCATCGCCCAGCTCACCGACCTCGAGCCGGGCGACTTCGTGCACACCCTCGGCGACGCCCACCTCTACTCGAACCACATGGACCAGGCCCGCGAGCAGCTCTCCCGCGACCCGATGGCGCTGCCGACGATGACGATCGCGAAGCGGGAGGCGATCGACGACTACGAGATCGAGGACTTCGAGCTCGTCGGCTACGACGCCCACCCGAACATCCCCGCTCCCATCGCTGTCTGAGCGACGTCACAAGCCACAGACAAGAACCGATCGGGTATGCCTGACCTCACCTCTCCCGCCCCCTCGCCTTCGCGGATCACCCTCATCGCCGCCGTCGCCCGCAACGGCGTCATCGGCGTCGACGGCGACATGCCGTGGCGGATCCCGGAGGACTTCGCGTTCTTCAAGCGCACGACCATGGGTCACCCGATGATCATGGGCCGGGCGACGTTCGACTCGATCGGCCGGCCGCTTCCTGGGCGGCGCTCCATCGTCGTCACCCGGTCGCGCACCTGGTGCGCCGACGGCGTGGAGGTCGCCCACTCCCTCGACGCCGCCTTCGAGCTGGCCGCAGCTGGCGAGGGTGGCGAGGAGACCTTCGTCATCGGCGGCGGGCAGATCTATCGGCAGGCGCTCCCCCGTGCCGACCGTCTCCTCATCACCGAGGTCGACCTCGCCCCCGAGGGGACGGTGACCTTCCCGGACATCGACCCCGGCCAGTGGCGTGAGGTCGCCCGAGTCACCGGCACCGGCTCTGACATCTCCTTCGACTTCGTCGAGTACGAGCGGTCCACCGACGGGATCCTCAGGCCTCCCAGGGATTGAGGACAGCAACCCCCGCAGTCTCGAAAGGAGCGGTGTCGTGGGTGACGACCGACATACCTCGGACGTAGGCGATTGCCCCGATGAGGGCGTCGAAGTGACTGACCGGACGCCCGGCCCGACGACTGCGAGCGACGATCTCAGCGTGGGGTCCTGTCGCCTCGACGTCGAACGGGAGCACACGATCGCCGAACTTCGGAAGAAGTTCGGACTCGAAGCGGTCTGCCAGGATCTGTCGCCGCCGTCCCGGAACGAGCAGGGCGATGCCGATGCGAATCTCCGCGACGTTGATCGACGTGAGGAAGAGCGTCTCCGGTGCCTGCCCGTCAACCCAAGCGCGCAGCTGCACATCCCCTGCGGGCCGCATGAGTTCCGAGACCACGTTCGTGTCGAGAATCGCGTTCATGCGTAGTCATGCCCTGAGAAGTCGAGGGGTTCGTCAGGCGTGTTCTCCCGAGTGATGTCCAGCTCGAAATCGTCCAGGTCGGCGAAGATCGCATGGATCTGACTCCCGAGCCCAACCTGATCGGTGGGGAAGAGTGCGTCCTGAAGGATCATCCGCACCTCCGCCTCGGCACTGCGACCGTTGGCCGCCGCTCGAGCCTTGAGTGCTCTGTGGATCTCAGGAGTCAGATTTCGGACTGTGATCGCGGGCATCCTGGACCCCCTCGGTCGTCTGATATCACTTCTGGAAAACGATGTCAGTCGACGCCGGAGGGGTAGCGCCAGAGCCATGCAGCGATCCTGCCTGGCCACATCAGGTCAGGGAAGTCGCCCACCACAGTTGGGGACGACACGTCCGACGACGAGAGTTGTCCCCAACGGGGCTGCTTCATCCAAGCAGTTCTGAAGTGATATCCTTCATTATGCCAAAAGGGAAGCCCTTGCCTGAAGCCCCCACCGCGACACTTGTTGCGGATCTGGTCTCGTCACGGACCGCGCCGGACCGGCAGGCGCTGCATGCGCGATTCCGGGCTGCGATGGATGCCGTGAACGACGACCCCACCAGTGGTCTGGTCGACCCGCTGCGGATCACGGTGGGAGATGAGTTCCAGGGGCGCTTCGAGACCGTCGGGCAGGCTCTCGCGGCGACATTGCGGCTCAGACTCGCCCTCTTCCCGGACGGCGACATCCGCTTCGGCGTGGGCTGGGGAACGACAACGGTCCTCGACGATGAGGGGACCCAGGACGGTCCCGGATGGTGGGCTGCTCGCGAGGCCATCGACTGGGTCAAGACAGCCGAGAAGGACTCCCCCACCGAACGCGTCCGCACGGCCTACCGCAACGCCGAGGACGACGGACCGGGCGCGCCCGAGGTCAACGCAGCACTGCTCTGTCGGGACCACCTGGTTGGATCACTGGATGAGCGAGGACGACGGATCCTCTCTGGGATGCTGGACGGGCAGTCGCAGGCCGAGATCGCTGCGAGCGAGCGGGTCAGTCCGTCAGCGATCTCGCAGCGGGTCCGCCGCGACGGCATCGCCCTCATCCTGAGGGCGCACGAGGAGCTGGGGAGGGTGCGATGACGATCATCGCGATCACGCTGATCACGATCGGCCTGGCCGACATCATCCGCCGCCGGGAACGCTTCGAGCAGATGCGACGCCCCATTCCGGCCCTCATCTTCGCCTTCATCACACCCGTGCTGCTCGCGTGGCTGGTGGGCCTGAGCGCCAACCAGGACTGGCTGGTCCTCTACATCGGGATCGCGACCGCCCTGGGCTGGATCCTCACCAGCCATCGTTCCGCCCAGAGCAACACCCAGCACGGCCTGCCGCTCGGCATCCTTCTCGGCGGTCTGACGCTCCTGGCTCTCTACGGCACCCAGTCGCCCACCGGGGGCATCCTCGGCGACTGGCTCAACACCAAGGCCATGGCCGGCATCCAGCGCCTCGGTGCCGAGACACTCCTCGTCTTCCTCGGTGCCGCGCTCATCCAGATGAGCACCGGCAACGTCATCGTCCGCCACGTCCTCGCCCACATCGGAGCCATCAGGCCAGCCGGTGAGCCGCAGCCTGCGGATCGGCTCAAGGGCGGCCGGCTGCTCGGCCCGATGGAGCGGATCTTCATCCTCGGGCTGGGACTGGCCTGTCAGGTCACCGCCGCCGGTCTCGTCATCGCGGCCAAGGGTCTGATCCGCTTCCCCGAGCTGCAGGCTCAGGCGCGCGCCGACGCCGACGACCACATCGACCTGTCCAAGCCACGAAGCGACCGCGGCCCGGGAATCGACGAGCTCACCGAGTACTTCCTCATCGGGTCCTTCGTCAGCTGGCTCGTCGCTCTCTCGACCTTGGCGCTCGTCTGGCTCGGCACCTGACCCGGGCGCTAGACGACCTCCACCTCGATGAAGGGCTCCGCAGCTCGCGCTAGCCTGCCGTCACGCGTGAGCAGCGGCACTTCGGCGATCTCTGCGAGAGCGACGTAGAGAGCGTCGTAGGCAGTGATGGAGTGCGACAGATCGAGAGCACGCAGCATGAGCTCGACGGTCAACGGCCACCGCGTGAGTGTCAGATCCCCGAGATCCCCGAGTGAGTCGCGACAGCGACCAGCGGTGAGATGACCGCCGCGAACCAAGCCGCGAAGGGCACTGAGGACCTCGGCATCCAGGTGCGCGGGGGCCAGAAGGCTACGGTCACCGATCGCAGATTGGACGATCTCTGCGTCCGCGCTGACAAGTGCATCCACCAAGGCAGAGGCGTCGATGACTACCGGGGGCATGAATGGTCGGGAAGGTTCGACCGCGCTTCACGGTCGGCACGAACGAGGTCAATGCTGGAGATGGCGGAGCGTTCGGAACGCCGCCGAACCCGCTCGAAGACCTCGGCCTGCGAAGGACGCTCGACCTCCCGAGTCAGGAGTCGTTTCAGATAGGTGTTCAGCGAGTCACCTTCCAGAGCCGCACGGGCCTTGAGTCGATCGCGTACCCCCTCGTCGAGGTCCCGGATCTGAATCGTCACGCTCATACCACCAGTATGGAGGTAGTTGAATGCACTTTGCCATCACGCACAGTCATGGATCCCATGACTCTCGCGCCAAGAGTGGCGAAGGGATTCCACAGGTGCGACGACCTCGGGCACGTGACGTTACGTCCGCTGACTAGCCTTGTTGCCATGTCGCGCGGCCTCACACTCTCTGTCATCGGCACCGGATATCTCGGGGCGGTGCATGCCGCCTGCATGGTCCGTCTCGGGCACACCGTCATCGCCCAGGATGTCGACGCAGCGAAGATCGAGCTGCTCTCCCAAGGACGCACGCCGCTGTTCGAGCCGGGTCTGGACGATCTGCTCACCGAGGCGCTGGAGTCCGGGCGGCTCACTTTCACCACCGACCTGGCCGACACGGCCGACGCCGACGTGCACTTCATCTGTGTCGGCACCCCGCAGGCGCCGGGTGAGAACCGGGCCGACCTGACCTATGTCTATGCCGTGGCCGACGAGCTGGGCAAGCACCTGCGCGAGGACGCCCTCGTGGTCGGCAAGTCCACTGTCCCGGTGGCGACCGCCGAGCGGCTGCGCCGCCGCATCGCCACGGCCGGGAACCGTCCGGCCGAGGCCGTGCGTCTGGTCTGGAACCCGGAGTTCCTCCGGGAGGGGTTCGCGATCGCGGACACCCTGACGCCGGACCGGTTCGTCTATGGCGTGGCCGAGCCCGGCACCCCGGAGGCCGAGGCGGACATCGCCCTACTTGATCGTGTGTATGCGATCCCCCTGGCCGCCGGAACGCCTCGCCTGGTCACCGACTACCCCACAGCCGAGCTGGTCAAGGTCTCGGCGAACGCGTTCCTCGCAACCAAGATCTCGTTCATCAATGCAATGTCCGAGGTCTGCGAGGCCGCCGGCGGCGACGTGGTCGCCCTCGCCGAGGCCATCGGCCACGACGACAGGATCGGTCACAAGTTCCTCGGTGCGGGCATCGGCTTCGGCGGTGGCTGCCTGCCCAAGGACATCCGCGCCTTCATGGCCCGCGCCGGCGAGC
>JAAYSB010000157.1 GCA_012518475.1 Intrasporangiaceae bacterium
CCCCGGAATGAGTTCACCTACTCAGGGTCCACTCCCAGCGTCATCCTGCAGTGACCCATGAGCGGTCACCCGCCTCGCAACGCCTCCGCATCCACGGACTCTGCCGACGCCATGTCCGCCCGCTCCGCCCGCGCCTTGGGCCCGTAGTACAACAGCCCGCCGACCGCCGAGAGCAGCCAGATCAGGAGCATGACGAAGAACAGCGGCCAGATGCCGGTCAGATAGATGATCGGCACGGCCAGCGCCGTCACCAGGCCACCGCCGAAGAACGGCTCGAACACGAGCTGCTTGTATCCGAATGCCTCGAAGGCGGGGCTCTTGGCGTCCGGATCGGTGATGCGCATGAGGATCAGACCGGTGGCGGTGACACCCATGGACTGACCGAAGTCGCCGATGCCTCGCTCGAACCAGTAGCGGCCGATGAGCCGGGGCGCGAGCCACAGGAACAGGGCGACATTGAGAGCTATGCCAGCCACGGCCAGGAGCGCGAAGGCTCCGAAGTTCTCACCGATGGCCTGCAGTGACAGCGTGCCGATGGCGGCGACGATGAGGAAGTCGAGCGCCCAGCCCTGGATCCGCAGCATGATCTGGTCGTCGATGAGGTGGTCGGCGCCGACCTTGGTCGCGATCATCTGGAAGATCACTCCGCCAAGCAGCGCGAGCGGGAACAGCGGCACATAGGAGAAGATCTCCAGGTTCGTGTTCTCGTCGAGCATGACCGACGCATACGTCCGCTGCTCCACCCACCGCAGCGCCTCGAGGATGGCCCAGCCGATGAGGATGGCGACGGCCACGATGGCCATGTGCAGGGACAGCGGCTCGACCGACGCGGGGCGGCTGGTCATCTCGCCGGCGGGATAGTGCTCGTCCCGGCGGAACAGGCCCTTCTGCTCCTCGACCGAGGCCTTGACGTCGCCCTTGAGGATCTCGGTCTTGCCGGAGCGCACGCCCCAGTTGATCAGGGCGATGCCGACGATGATGCCGCCGACGATGCCGACCGTCGCCAGACCGACCGCCAGATCGGCACCTTCACCAAATCCCAGGTCTTCCATGACCGGTCGCATACCGGCGGCGGTGCCGTGGCCGCCTTCGAAGGCGATCTCGATCAGGGCTCCGGTCATGGGCGAGCCGGCGAGCAGCGGCACGATGATCAGGGCGGCAAGGAGGAGCCCGATGACATACTGACCGGAGCCCAGCGCCACGCCCAGGGACAGCTGTGGGCCGACGAGCTTGGCGGCCCGGCTCGGTGTGGGCAACGCCTGCCCGAGGAACATCGTCGCGAAGATGACGCTGATGAGCAGGCCGGGCAGAGTCCGCCAGACGTCGAGCATCGTGCCGGTGAACAGTCCGTTCTCACCCCAGGGCCCGTCGACCCGGCCGAGGACCTGGGGGCCGAGGAGGAGGATGACGGCACCACCGATGATCGAGCTCGGCAGGAAGAGCTTCTGCACGATGCCGACGTTGACTCTGACGATCTTGCCGATCAGCAGGAAGAACCCGAGGAGCAACAGGGCGAATCCGATGGCATTGGGGGACATCACAACTCACTTCCAGACGACGGTGGCTGAAAAATGGTCGATCCACCATGACAGGTTTGCGCAGGGTTTGGCCGAATAGAGGTGTCCCGTTCGGTGAGCGGCTCCGCCGCTGATTCCGTATGCTGCCCGCACCCGAGGACATCTTCTCGAAGTACCTTCCGTATGCGATGGTCTACGACGTCGCTGGCCGAACCTCGGCAGCGCGACCGCCGCGCCCAACCCTCAGCGCGTCATCCCGACCGGCCCTCCGGTATGCCCCTCGCGCTCGATCTCACCCGCCCGGTGGAGTGCCAATCACCTGTGCGACGGATCCGGGCGTCGCGTGGCGCTGCGTAGATTTCGAGGCATGAACACCGCAGACCGTCACCCCACCTCTGGGGGCCGCAGGCGTGCGGGCGCCTCCCGGTCGGGACTTGCCCTGGCCTTCACCGGTGTGATCGGACTGGTCCTGACCGGCATCATCTATGCCCTCCTGGACAAGCCGGTCCTGGACGCGCTGACGACGACCCCGTTCGTGGCGCTGCTCGTCGTCGGCCTTGTGTCCTATGGCTTCGCCGCGCGGAGCCGCCCGAAGAGGTCCGTCAGCCCGCATGCCTAGGGCCACTGCCGCCCACCAGACGATCCCCCTCGGTTCGAACGTTCCGGGAGCGTCCAGACAGCGTGAGGGTCCTTGGCCCCGTGCCAGGTCCTTTGCGGCGATTCGCGCGGACTTCCGCTCGAACCACTGGTTCGCCGGCACCTCGAGGAGTGCAGGCGGTCCTCACCGCTTCGACTTCCTCCACCCCGCGTCAACCGCCTCCTCCTCCGTGCAGAACCAGCGCTCGCCGTTGAATTCGTCGATGATCGTCTCGTCGTAGTGCCGCTGCCCCGGCACGTGATAGATCTTCTCCTTCTTGCGGTTGATGTTCCCCTTGATCACGCACTGCCCGTCGTCATCTCCGCCGACCAGGGGCACCGGCTCGGCCCGGACGATGTCACACTCGCCCCAGATCCCGAGCCCGGCCTCCCGGGCGACCGCCTCGGCGTCGCGGAACTGCGCCTGCGACGCATACGCCTTGTCATAGGTGTACTCCTTGGCCAGCCCCGCGACGATCATCGCGTGCCCGACGTCGGTCCCGTCCAGGGTGAAGACGTGCCGCAGGATCCGGTCATACACGTCCCGGTCGGCCTGCGTCGGGTCGGCGACGATGCGCACGTCGCTGCTCTGCACGAGGGACTGCATCTTGCTCGCCGACTGCTGCGCGTAGCAGTCGTTGCTGCTCAGCTCCGGTGCGTCGATGCCGATGATCCGCAGCCGCTCGGTCACCCCGTCGACGGACACGCGCAGACTGTCCCCGTCGCTCACCCCGACGACGCGGACCACCTGACCTGCTGCCGATGGGGTATGCGTCTCCTCCCCTCCCGTCCCCGTCACCTCCGTCGCCGACGGCGACGGACTCACCGGGGCGACACTCGGCGTCGGCGGGGGCGTCGTGGTCGGCTCAGGAGCCGGAGGCGTCGTCACCTCGACGACGGCTGCC
>JAAYSB010000158.1 GCA_012518475.1 Intrasporangiaceae bacterium
CCTGCCGCTCGAGCCTGCCCACGATGCACTCCCCCTCGAGGAGATCGACTTCGACCCCGGCACGATGGGCGACGCCCCGGGTGCCCGCGGCCCACACCCTGACGACGTCGGGCACGAGGCTGACTCTGAGACCCACACCGGGCAGGCAAGGGAGGCCGACGACGTCGCGGGGCCGGCAATCGAGCCGGACGAGGCTCCTGAGAGCGCCGACACCGACCAGCCCGCCGAGGAGGGTCCGGTCTCCGACGGGGCTGAGGAGCCCCAGGAGCCGGAGCAGACCCGCCGCCCGAAGAACAGGCGACCGTCCGTGCCGAGCTGGGACGACATCATGTTCGGGTCGCGCTCGAGCGAGCCACCCGCACAGACCTAGACCCGCACAGAGTCAGCCCCGGCAGAATCAGACCGGCTACGCCGTGCCACAACCTGGCAATTACCAGGTTGTGGCACGCCCAGCCGGCGGTGGCACCACCGGGCACACGTCGAGGTCGAACGGCAGCACGTCGTCCGAGGCTGCGGACAGCTCGGCGGCCCGGCTGTTCATCCGGCGCATGTAGTGCCGGCGGCACAGCACCTCGTACTCGACGACCGGACCGGTCTCGGCATCACCGTCCGCACCGGTGTCCCCGACGACGACCTGCTCCCCCTCGACGACCATGACCCCGTCGACGATGCGGGCATTCTGGGTTGCGCGTCGCCCGCACCAGCACAGCGCGGACACCTGGAGCACCTGGACGTGGTCGGCGAGCTCGATGAGCCGCTTGGAGCCGGGGAAGAGCTCGGTCCGGAAGTCGGCGGAGATCCCGAAGGCGAACACGTCGATCCCGAGCTCGTCGACGATGCGGGCCAGCTCCTCGACCTGGGTGCCGGTGTAGAACTGCGCCTCGTCACAGATGAGGTAGTCGATCCGCTCCCCCGCGGTGAGCCGGGCGACGATCGCCTCCCAGAAGTCGAGGTCGTCCTCGACCTCGACGGCCTCGGTGGCCAGGCCCAGCCGCGAGGAGAGCATCGCCGAGCCGGCCCGGTCGAACTTCGAGAAGATCACGCCGCGCCGGTCTCTGCGACGGTGGTTGTAGTCCATCTGGAGGGCAAGCGTCGACTTGCCGCTGTCCATGGTGCCGGAGAAGAAGGTCAGCTCTGCCATCGGTGAAAGTCCTCGAAGCTCTGGATCTCGGCTAGCCGGCGGTCACGGAGAGCAGGGGGATGTCGATCTCATCGGCGGTGAGTGATCCGTGCACGCCGCGCAGCGAGATGAGCTCGGGACGATGCACCCGGGAGTCGACGACGGAGAAGCCCGGTCGCATGAGGACGACGAGGTCCCCGATGCGCTCGAGCACCTGCTCGCGGACGGGGCCGAAGAGTCCGCGGGTCACCGCCTCCTCCCGCTCGAGGACCACGCCCCGCTCCCCGAGCCGGTCACGCCAGCGTGCTGCGACGTCGGCGGCAGCGCCGGGGGCGGCATAGACCTGCGGGCTGCGCGGCTCCCCGCCGATCCGCTCGACCCCGGCAGCGAGCACCGGGTCGAGGGCCGCGTCGTGCACCCCCTCGTCCGGAACGTCGACCATGCCGTGGTCGGCCGTGATGTGCAGGGTCGTGCCGGCCGGGAGGGACTCGGCGAGCCGGCGGAGCTCAGCGTCGGTCGCGGCCAGCTCCTCCCCCCACTGCCAGGACTCACAACCGTGGATGTGGCCGATCTTGTCGACGTCGCCCCAGTACAGATAGGTGAGCGAGCGCGGCTCGCGAGCGCACACGAGGGCGGCATCGACGCGTGCCCCGAGATCGTCGGCGCCGACGAAGCGTCCTCCGCGCAGGGCCGCCCGGGTCAGTCCGGACCCGTCGAAGAACGAGGGGCCGATCCGTGCAGTCGCCAGGCCCGCGCGCTCAGCCTGCTCGAAGACGGTCGCGTGCGGCTGCCAGCCCTCCGGGTGCGGCCCGTTCTCCCAGGACAGCTCATTGAGCATGGCCCCGGTCTGCGGGTCGCGCACCTCGTAGCCGACGAGGCCGTGCGCCCCGGGCGGCAGCCCGGTCCCGAAGCTGCCCATCGACGTCGCCGTCGTCGTCGGGAACCCGGCCCGCAGAGTGCTCGCTGTCGGGAGGAGGGATCGCAGGAACGGCGCGTGTCCGGCACGACGTCGCAGCAGCCGGTCACCGAGGCCGTCGACGAGGACGACGACGGACCGGTCGGTCCGCGTCAGGGCGAGGTCGGGAACGTCCGGGTATGCCTCCCGCGCCTCCGCGTGCCGGCTCGGCTCGACGCCGAGACTGCGCAGGACACTGGGAAGCACCGCTCCCAGACTCGGACCGTCATAGGCCGGCCAGGTCCATTCGGCGCCCTCGACGCTCGGGTGATCGGGCATAGCGGGTGCTGCGCCCTCAGCGGGCGAGCGGGAGACCGGTGGAGGCGGACATCGCGCGGGAGAACGCCAGGGCCGAGCGCACGGCGGCCTCTCCGTCGGCGTCGGCGCTGACCCGCAGCGCGATGTCGTCGCCGGTGATCGTCCCGTCGTAGCCGTGGTCGGCCTCGCAGGAGGGGTCGCCGCACGTGGCCGGACCGACGTCGACCCGACTGACAGTTCCCCAGCCGAGAGTCAGGGTGACCTCGCGGCCGAGGGTGCCCGGAACATACCGGGCGGCGTCGGGGACGACGTGGGTGACCATGACCCCACGCACAGCCGTGAGCGGGATGGTCTCGCTCGACGCGGTGGCGACGACTCCCCCGCCGGGGGCCTCCCGGTCGTCTGCGTGGACGATGACAAGCGTGACGTCGGTCAGCGCGAGGACCGTGACGTGACGCCGGACCGCGTCCTCGTCGAAGGTCGTCTCCTGGTGCACGAAGCTCGATCGCACCTCACGGTGCCCGACAGCATGAGCGACGACGTCACTGACGAGCGCCGGGTAGTAGCCGGCTCGCTCGATGGCCGAGACGAGGTCAGCAGGCAGGTCGCCGTAGGACGGCGGGGGGGAGGATCGACGCACCCCACCATCCTAGGTGAGCGCCCGACGGCTCGCGTCCTTGCGGACGGGGGC
>JAAYSB010000159.1 GCA_012518475.1 Intrasporangiaceae bacterium
ATGACCTGGCCGACCTGGCCGGTGGCTCCGAAAACTCCTACGCGCATACCACGAGTGTATGCGCGGGCCGGCTACGAACCGATCCTCTCCTCAACGTGCGAGACGACCTCATCGAGCTCGAGCTCCTTCTTGCGGCGCAGTGCCCGGCCGTGTTCGTACAACAGTGATCGGGCCGTGGAGACCATCATGAGGATCATGACGACGCTGAACGGCACCGCGACGAGGATGGCCATGGTCTGCAGCGCTCCCAGCCCGCCACCACCGGCCAGGATGAGCGCGGCGGCGATGCCGCCTTCGATCGAGGCCCACATCACGCGTGACCAGATCGGCGGGTTGGTGTCGCCGCCGGAGGCCAGCATGTCGACGACGAACGAGCCCGAGTCCGAGCTGGTGACGAAGAAGACGACAATGAGGAAGATCGCGACAACGGACAGCAGCGTGCTCATCGGGAAGCCCTCGAGCAGCTGGAAGAGCGCCTCGTTCGTCGAGACACCACCCTCGCCGTCGATGAGGCCACCGGTGCCGAACATCTCGCGGTACAGCGCCGATCCGCCCATGATGCTGAACCACACAAAGGTCACAAGCGTCGGCACGAGGAGGACCCCGGTGATGAACTCGCGGACGGTGCGGCCGCGCGAGATACGGGCGATGAAGATCCCGACGAAGGGCGCCCAGCTCATCCACCAGCCCCAGTAGTAGGTCGTCCAGCCGGACAGCCACGTCTTCCCTTCCTCTCCGGTGAACGGCAGCGTGCGGAAGGACAGCCGAATGAGGTTCTGCGCATAGGAGCCGACCTGCTGGACGAGGTCGCTGAGGATGAACACGGTCGGACCCAGCACAAGGACGACCAGAGCGAAGACTGCGGCCGTGGCCATGTTGAGGTTCGAGAGGATCCGGATGCCCTTCTCGACGCCGGTCGCGACCGAGACGACGGCGACGAGGGTGATGCCGATGATGAGCGCGACGAGGATGAGCGGAGTGGCCTCCTGGATCACTCCCAGGAAGCCCAGTCCGGCACCGATCTGGGAGACGCCGAGGCCGAGCGAGGTCGCGACCCCGAAGACAGTGCCGATGACGGCGATGACGTCGATGACGTCGCCGACCCAGCCCTTGACCCGGTCCCCGAGAACCGGTTCGAGAGTCCAACGCAGTGAGATCGGGCGGCCGCGCCGGTGAACGGTGTAGGCGACCGCGAGGCCGACGATGACATAGATGGCCCACGCGTGCAGGCCCCAGTGCAGGAACGTCGTGTCCATCGCCTCGCGGGCTCGGGCATCCACGGTGTCGCGGGTCCCCGGCGGCGGAGCGGCATAGTGGTTTAGCGGCTCGGCCACTCCCCAAAAGACCAGCCCGATTCCCATTCCGGCGGCGAAGAGCATCGAGAACCACGACTTGAGGCTGAACTCGGCCTCCTCGTGCTGACGACCGAGGACAACGTCCCCCATCGGCGAGAGCGCGAGCCAGATGCAGAACACGACGAAGCTCGCGACGATCAGAACGTAGTACCAGCCGAGGTCACCGACGACGGTGGTGTTGGCGGCAGCGAGGACATCGCCCATCCGCTCGGGCATCGTGAGGGCCAGCGCAAGGAACACTCCGAGGAGGATGAGCGCCGGCCAGAAGACTCGTGGTGCAGGAATGAGGCTCATCCCTCGTTCGTGCCGTCCCTCCGGGTGGGGCAGCAGTTCCTTGTCGTCGTCCGTGGTGTGCCTCTCTGCGGCGTCCGGCCGGTCCACGTCAGTTCCTCTCAGGTCGTTGCGGGGAAAGTGCGCTCCCACCCTGCCACGGAACGAGTACGGGGAGACCAACGAGAGCCGGGCGAATCGTGTTGTGCCCGGGCCTGCGCTCAGAATCCGAGCCGCTGCAGCTGCTTGGCGTCGCGCTGCCAGTCCTTGGCGACCTTGACGTGCAGGTCGAGGAAGACGCGCTGGCCGAGGAGGCGCTCGATGCCCTGACGGGCGGTCGTCCCGACTTCCTTGAGGCGGGAGCCGCCGCGGCCGATGATGATCGCCTTCTGCGAGGTGCGCTCGACGAACACGTTGACCCGGACGTCGAGCATCGGCTTGTCCTGCGGCTGGCCCTCCCGCGGCACGATCTCCTCGACGACGACGGCGAGACTGTGCGGCAGCTCGTCGCGGACCCCCTCGAGGGCAGCCTCGCGCACGAGCTCGGCGATCATGACGATGTCCGGCTCGTCGGTGATCGTGTCCGGCGGATAGAGCGGTCCCGGGGAGGCCGGCAGATAGCTGCTGAGCAGGTCGGCGACCTCGCCCACCTGGTCGCCCTTCGTCGCCGAGCACGGGATGATCGCGGCCCAGTCCCCGAGCTGGTCGATGGCGATGAGGTGCTCGGCGAGGCGCTGCTTGTCGACGAGGTCGCTCTTCGTGGCGATAGCGACGACCGGGGTCTTCTTGGCGCGCTGCAGCTCGGCGAGGTCCTTGGCGATGAACTGGTCGCCCGGCCCGACCCGCTGGTCACTGGGGAGGCAGAACCCGACGACGTCGACGGTGAGCAGGGTCTCGCGGACCAGGTCGTTGAGCCGCTGTCCGAGGAGGGTGCGCGGCTTGTGCAGGCCGGGGGTGTCAACGAGGACGAGCTGGCTGGTGTCGGTGGTCCGGATGCCGCGGATCGTGTGGCGGGTGGTCTGCGGCTTGCTTGAGGTGATGGCGACCTTCTCACCGACGAGCGCGTTGGTGAGTGTCGACTTGCCGGCGTTGGGACGTCCGACCAGACACGCGAATCCCGCGACATACGAGGGCTGCTCACTCATCGGTGTCCCCCTCGCTGAGGAAGGGCTGGGGTGCCACGCCGTCACCGGCGCGACCCCGGGTGGCGAGGAAGGTGAGGAGGAGCCGCCGCTGCAGGTCGAACATCTCCTTCTCCTCCTCGGGCTCGCCATGGTCGAAACCGAGGAGGTGGAGGATGCCGTGCGTGGTGAGCAGGAGGATCTCCTCCTCGAGGGCGTGCCCGGCCTTGTCGGCCTGCTTCTGAGCGACCGAGGGGCAGAGGACGACGTCGCCGAGCATGCCCTCCTCGGGGTCCTTGCCGTCCTTGCCAGGGGTGAGCTCGTCCATCGGGAAGCTCATGACGTCGGTCGGCCCGGGCAGGTCCATCCACTGCACGTGCAGGGTCTCCATCGCCGCCTCGTCGACGAGCCGGATGCACAGCTCGGTGCGCGGGTGGACGTTGAGCTCGCGCATGACGAACCGCGAGATCTCGACGAGCTCGTGCTCGTCGATGGCGGCGTCGGTCTCGTTGAGGACCTCGATACTCATGCGTCCTATCCTGCCCCGCCGCCGCTCACGCG
>JAAYSB010000160.1 GCA_012518475.1 Intrasporangiaceae bacterium
GCCCACGCTGCCGCGGTCACCCGCCTCACCGAGTGCACGACCACTGCGGTGGAGGCCGCGGCGGAGCGTGGCTTCGCCACCCTGGAGGAGGTCCGCAGCGCTCTGGTCCCGGACGACGAGCTGGCCGTGCTGCGTTCCCAGGTCTCCGACCACGACCAGCAGCTGGCTGTCGCCCAGGCGACCCTCGCCGAGGAATCCGTCGTCGCGGCCCTGGCAGCCGATGCACCCGACCTCACGGCAGTCACCGCTGCCGAGGCCGCCGCCCGCCGCCTCGTTCGGGAGACGCAGAGCGCGCACACTGCCGCCGAGGCACGTCTCGCCCAGCTCACGGGGCTGCGTTCCTCGCTGACGACTGCCATAGCGGCCATCGCTGCGGTCCGCGCCCGGGCCGACGCCGTCAAGGACCTGGCGGACGCCGTCAACGGCACCGGGGGTGGGAACGAGCTGCGGATGAGGCTGTCGTCGTTCGTCCTGGCTGCGCGGCTCGAGAAGGTCGTCGCCCTCGCGAACGAGCGGCTCACGACGATGGACTCGGGCCGCTACCTCCTCGAGCACAGCGACGCAAAGGTCGCCGGTGGCGGGCGGGGTGGCCTCGACCTGCGCATCCTCGACCAGTGGACCGGACGTACCCGTGAGACCGCATCCCTCTCGGGCGGGGAGTCCTTCATGGTCTCTCTCGCCCTGGCTCTCGGGCTCGCCGACGCGGTCCGTGAGGAGTCCGGCGGCTTCGACCTCGGCACTCTCTTCGTGGACGAAGGGTTCGGCACTCTCGACGAGGAGGCCCTCGAGCACGTCATGGGAGTGCTGGACGGCCTGCGTGAAGGCGGCCGCGCCGTCGGAGTGGTCTCCCACGTCCCCGAGCTCCGCACGCGAATCACGCACCAGGTCATCGTCGACAAGTCGACGAGCGGCTCGACCGTGCGGGTCCAGACGAGCTCAGTCGTGGCCGCCTGAGTCGGCCAGTCCGCTCGTCAGCTCCTCCATCGCCTCCTCGAAGGTGACTCGTGGGGCCCACCCCCAGGCCCGGGCCCGCTCGGCCCGCAACATGGCCCGGAAGGCTTCGCGAGTCTCCCAGACCGGCTCCACCCCGACGGCCCTGGCCACGGGTCCCAGGTACTCCCCCATCGGGACACAGCCAGAGACCGCATTGACCGCAGTCACCCCGCCCTCGACCGGCCCTGCTGACGGATCGTCGGCGAACGGGAGCCGGCCGGTCGCCAGATCGGCGATGAGTCCGGCGAGGTCCCGCACATGCACCCAGCCGAAGGTTCGGTTCGGATCGTCGGTCCGTGCGGAGGCGTCGGTCCGGATGAGCCGAGGTCGCACCGTGTTCCAGACCGAGGTGCTCCCCGGGCCCAGGATGGCCGTGGGGCGGACGATCACTCGGGTCATGCCCTCGACCTCGGTCAGCGCGAGATCGGTGTCCCGCTTGGTCACCGCATAGATGTTCGCCGTATCCGCCGCGAGGGTGGAGTTCTCATCGACGTCGCCGGTGTCTGCCTCCCGCTCATAGACCGCGGTACTCGACACGTGGACGAAGAGCGGGACCTGAGCCTCGCGCGCACCCTGGGCAACACCGGTCGCCCACTCGACGGCGCGCTGCTGCGCCGCGTCGTCCTCACCCATGGGGTGGACGGTGTGGACGAACGCGTCGGCGTCGGTGCAGACAGCTCGGATGACATCGGGGTCGGTGAGGTCGCCGACGTGCTCGTGAACGCCCTCGAGGACAGGCGCGGTCCCGCCCCGTCGCACGAGGGCACGCACTGCGGCACCGCGCTCGACGAGAGCATGGCAGACAGCGGCGCCGACGAGTCCGTTGGCGCCGGTGACGACGATGCGACGGCTCTGCTGCCCGGTCTCACTCATCTACCCAGCCTGGCACAGTGCAAAGGTGCGTTCGCTGCTCTCCGGCGCGACGGCACAGCCGGCAGGCGCAGCCAGTCGAGTCAGCCGTCAGAACCAGCCAGCAAACCAGCCAGCAGGACCACGACGCCGTGCCATAACCTCGCAATTGCCAGGTTATGGCACGCGGATCAGTCCTCGAACGCCTCCGGCGAGGGACAGGAGCAGATGAGGTTCCGGTCGCCATAGGCACCGTCGATGCGCCCGACCGGCGGCCAGTACTTCTCCGCCGGTGTGACGCCCTCGGGGAAAGCCGCCTGCCTGCGGTCATAGGGGTGGTCCCACTCTCCGGCGAGCGACTCGGCCGTGTGGGGTGCGTTCCGCAGCACCGAGGCCGCGACGTCGACCTCACCGCGCTCGACGGCCGCGATCTCCTCGCGGATGGCGAGCATCGCGTCACAGAACCGGTCGATCTCGCCGAGGTCCTCCGACTCGGTCGGCTCGACCATGAAGGTGCCCGCGACGGGGAACGACATCGTCGGGGCGTGGAACCCGTAGTCGATGAGGCGCTTGGCAATGTCGTCGACGGTCACCCCGGTCGCCTTGGTCAGCGGCCGGACGTCGAGGATGCACTCGTGCGCAACGAGTCCGCTCGCGCCGGTGTAGAGGATCGGGTAGGCCTCGCCGAGGCGGGCGGCGATGTAGTTGGCCGACAGGATCGCCGTCTGGGTCGCCTTGCGCAGTCCGGCCCCACCCATGAGCCGGATGTAGGTCCAGGAGATCGGCAGGATGGACGCCGATCCGAAGGGCGCTGCCGAGATCGGGCCGACGCCCGTCGCCGGGCCGTCCCCGGTCACCGGGTGGTTCGGCAGGAAGGGCGCCAGGTGCTCGCGCACACCGACCGGGCCGACGCCGGGGCCACCTCCGCCGTGCGGGATGCAGAACGTCTTGTGCAGGTTGAGGTGCGAGACATCGGCGCCGAACTTGCCAGGTCGTGCCAGGCCGACGAGAGCATTGAGGTTGGCCCCGTCCACATAGACCTGTCCGCCGGCGTTGTGCACCATCTCGCACAGCTCTGTGATGGTGTCCTCGAACACCCCGTGCGTCGACGGATAGGTGACCATGATCGCGGCGAGCCGGTCGTGGTGCTGCTCGATCTTGTCCTTGAGGTCGACCATGTCGATGTCACCGCCGGGGGCGGTCTTGATGACGACGACACGCAGCCCTGCCATGACGGCGCTTGCAGCATTGGTCCCGTGGGCACTCGCCGGGATGAGGCAGACGTTGCGCTCCCCCTCTCCGCGGGAGAGGTGATAGGCGCGGATCGCCATGAGCCCGGCGAGCTCCCCCTGTGAGCCGGCGTTCGGCTGGAGGCTGACTGCGTCATAGCCGGTGATCTCACACAGCCAGTCCTCGAGCTGCCCGATGAGGGCTCGGATGCCTTCGCTGTGCTCGCGAGGCGCGAACGGGTGCAGGTTCGAGAACTCCGGCCACGTGATCGGCACCATCTCGGTGGTGGCGTTGAGCTTCATCGTGCACGAGCCGAGCGGGATCATGCCGCGGTCCAGGGCGAAGTCCTTGTCGCTGAGGCGGCGCAGGTAGCGGAGCATCGCCGTCTCGCTCCGGTACGAGTGGAACGTCGGGTGGGTGAGGAAGTCGGTCGTGCGCGCCTGCTCGGTCACATCCGCCGGCGCCGAGACGATCGTGGTTTCGCCGCCGAAGGCTGCGGCGACCTCAGTGAGCTGCTCGTCGGTCGTCGTCTCGTCCACGCTCAGCCGCACGACGTCCTGCGACCACCGCCACAGGGTGATTCCTGACTCCAGGGCGGTCGCGACGACTTCGTCGGCCTTGCCGGGGACCGTCACCGTGAGGGTGTCGAAGACCGGGCCTTCGGTGACGTCGCAGCCGGCGTCCTGGAGCGCCCGACGCAGTGCCTCGGCCTTGCCGTGGACCGACCTGGCGATCTCGCGCAGCCCATCGGGCCCGTGATAGACGGCGTACATGCTCGCAATGACCGCGAGCAGTACCTGGGCGGTGCAGATGTTCGACGTGGCCTTCTCACGACGGATGTGCTGCTCGCGGGTCTGGAGGGCGAGTCGGTATGCGGGGGCACCGGCGTCGTCGACGGAGACGCCGACCAGCCGGCCCGGCATCGTCCGCTCCAGTCCGCTGCGCACGCTCATGTAGCCCGCGTGCGGACCGCCGAATCCCATCGGGACCCCGAACCGCTGGGTGGTGCCCACGGCGATGTCGGCACCCCACTCCCCCGGCGCGTCGAGGATGGTGAGTGCCAGCAGGTCGGCGGCAGCGGTGAGGAGTGCCCCGCAGTCGTGCGCTGCTGTGGCCAGGGCACGCCAGTCGTGCACCCGGCCGTCGGCCGCCGGGTACTGGACGATGACGCCGAAGACCTCCCGCCCCTGGGCGGCACCTCGCAGTCCGTCCGCGTCCTGCACGTCGGTGAGGTCGACGACCTCGACGTCCAGTCCGAGCGCAGCGGCTCGCGTGCGGACCACCTGCTGTGTCTGTGGGAAGACCTCGCTGTCGACGAGCAGCACCGCATCCTGGGCGACCTTGCTGCCCCGGCGCATGAGCGTCATCGCCTCGGCGGCAGCAGTCCCCTCGTCGAGGAGCGAGGCACCGGCGATGGGCAGCCCGGTCAGGTCGGAGACGACCGTCTGGAAGTTGAGCAGTGCCTCGAGCCGACCCTGGGAGATCTCCGGCTGGTACGGCGTGTAGGCGGTGTACCAGGCCGGACTCTCGAGGACGTTGCGCTGGATCACCCCGGGCAGGATCGTGCCGTAGTAGCCCATGCCGATCATCGAGGTCGTCACGGTGTTGCGGTCGGCCAGGGACCGCAGCTCCTGGAGCACGGCGTGCTCGGAGGCTGCCGGAAGGAGGTCGAGATCGACCGAGCTCGAGATGCCGTCGGGAACGGCAGCATTGGCCAGAGCGGTCAGGGAGTCGTGGCCGACCGCAGCGAGCATCGTGGCGATATCGGCATCCCGTGGGCCGATGTGGCGATCGGTGAAGGCGGGGACAGTGCTTCCGTCGGTGGCGGACGTCATCGGTGGCGGCGCTCCTGCAGGTCGGCGGCGTGTCCGTCGGACACGCGACAGTCAGCCTCCCCCTCTGTCACCCGTCGGTGGACTCCAGAGGTGCCTGACCGTGCGGTCCTGGTGCCTGAGAGGTTCCGGGGAGGATTTGCCCCTTCGGCGCCACGCCGGCCCGAGGGCGCGACGAGGACTCTCCCACACGGTGTGAGCGGCAGGTTCAGGCTACCCCACCTGTCCCGGGGCGGCCGTGGATCACCGATCCTGGGGTGCGGCGGGCAGCCGCAGGAACGCGGTCAGGCCAGTCGCGCTGCGCGGCGGGCGCTCAGCTCGTCGCCCGGGTGCGCGGCCGGCGACTCGTCGTCGAGCCGCTCGCTCGGCAGCTCGGCGAGCTCACCCTCGACCTCACGCCAGACCCGGCCGAGAGCGATGCCGAAGACACCCTGTCCTCCGGCAAGCAGGTCGACGATCTCGTCCGGCGAGGTGCACTCATAGACGGTGGCGCCGTCGGACATCAGCGTGATCCGGGACAGCTCCTCCACGCCGGCCTGGCGCAGGGACGTGATCGCGAGGCGGATCTGCTGCAGGGAGACACCCGTGTCGAGCAGTCGCTTGACGACCTTGAGCACGAGAATGTCGCGGAATCCGTAGAGGCGCTGGGACCCTGAGCCCGTCGCGGAGCGCACGCTGGGCTCGACGAGCCCGGTCCGCGCCCAGTAGTCGAGCTGGCGGTAGGTGATGCCGGCGGCCTTGCAGGCCGCGGGCCCACGGTAGCCGGTCTCCTCGCTGAGCTCTGGATTCCCGGTGTCGAAGAGGACGCCCTGGGACCCGACGGGCACGGTCGTCGGCGTGGTGGGCTGTTCAGCGGTGCTCATCGGCACTCCTCGTTCGTCACATGGGCCTCGTCACACGAGTCACATCTGTCACATCTACGTCTGACCCGAACAGTACGGGTCCGGCGCTCGGATCGTCAATCATCGGCCCGGCGCGTCGTCGGGGTCGCTCTCCTGGTCAGGGCCCTCGGGCGGGTCACTGTGTTCAGCGAAGTCCTCGGCGCTGACGTTGTCGAGGAAGTCCTTGAACGCCTCGACGTCATCGTCCTGCTCCGGCATGTGGACCCCGGCGTCGTCGAGGACCGCAGCTGCTCCGAAGACCGGTGCGCCCGTCCGCAGGGCGATCGCGATCGCGTCCGAGGGCCGGGCCGAGATCTCGGTGCCGCCGTCGATGACCAGCGTGGCGAAGAAGACGTTGTCGACAAGACTGTCGATCCGCACGGCGGAGACCTCGTGGCCCAGCTCGGTGAGGACGTTGACGATGAGGTCGTGGGTGAGTGGGCGGGGCGGCTCGACCCCCTGCTGCACATAGGCGATCGCCGTGGCCTCCGCCGCGCCGATCCAGATCGGCAGATAGCGGTCGCCGTCCCGCTCCCGCAGGAGCACGATCGGCTGGTTCGTCGGCATCTCCACCCGGACGCCCATCACTTCGAGCGGCTTCATCCCTCCACGGTACTCCCCGCGGACCCCGGCACCGCCTCTCGGCCGCTCACCGAAGCCCGGAGATCCCCTTGCGCACGAGTGCCACGTGGATGTCGAGCAGGCGTTGTGCCATCTGCCCGGCTCGAGCCTGGCGCTCCCGACCGGGAGCGCTCGGCGCGAGCATCTGCTCAACGAGCCCGACCTGCCGGTCGGCTGCCGTCCGGATGGGGCGCACGTGCCGAGGCTCGACTCCGAACTCCTGCAACCAGACCACAGCCTCGACGACCGACTGGTCCTCAGCGGAGTAGCAGCCGGCGGCATCCCGGCTGATGAGCCCGCCGGCCTCCAGCGCGGCGAGCAGCTCAGTCGGGGCACTGGTGCGCTCGGTGAGCTCCTCGGCTGTGAGGCGTGCCTCCAGCGGAGGCTCGGCGGCTGCCGGAGCGACCGACCCCCGGTCCTGTGCCTCCAGCGCATCGCGGATCACCTTGAGGGGCCAGAAGTGGTCCCGCTGCGCGCTGAGGATGTAGCGCAGTCGCTCGACGTCGCGCGCGGAGTAGCGGCGGTACCCGCTACCCGAGCGCTCTGGGCTGAGCAGGCCTTCGGCCTCGAGGAAGCGGATCTTCGAGACGGCCAGGTCGGGGAACTCCGGCTCCAGGAGCGCGATGACCTTGCCGATGGTGAGGCGGGCGCCGTCGCCGGCTCCCGTCGTCGTCGGGCTACGACTCGGGTCGGCCGGCATAGAAGACGAGGCGGAACTTGCCGATCTGGACCTCGTCACCGGTGTGCAGCACCGACTCGTCGATGCGCTCCCGGTTCAGGTAGGTCCCGTTGAGCGAGCCTACGTCCCGCACCGAGAACTCGTTGCCCTCACGGGTGAAGACCGCGTGCTTGCGGGACACCGTCACGTCGTCGAGGAAGATGTCCGAGTCCGGGTGCCGGCCAGAGGAGACCGACGCGTCGTCGAGGAGGAAGCGTGCGCCGGTGTTCGGGCCGCGCAGCACCACGAGCAGTGCAGTCCCCGGACGCAGGGCATCCACGGTCGCCTGGTCGGCGCGGGTGAGGATGTGATCGGTCTCCGGCACCTCGAGGTCGGTCCCCCCGACACTCGGGAAGCGCATGGTCGTCGACTCGCGCGACTCCTCCACCGGAGAGTCCTGCGACCCAATGTTGTCACTCATGCTGTGCCTCCACGCTGTGCATCGTCGTCCGCCACTGTACTGGTGACGAGTCTAGTCAAGGATCGCTCCGTAACCACCGGCATCGAGCATCCCGTCCACGACGGAGGGGTCCGCGAGTCTGAGGTCGTACATCCAACCCGCACCGTAGGGGTCGGAGTTGACGAGCTCGGGGGTGGCGTCGAGAGCCTCGTTCACCGCGACGACCTCGCCGTCGGCCGGGGAGTACAGGTCGCTCACCGACTTCGTCGACTCGACCTCGCCGCAGGACTCGCCACCGGAGACCGAGTCACCCGGGTTGGGCAGGCTGACATAGACGACGTCACCGAGAGCCTCGGCGGCATACGCGGTGATGCCGATGCGGACGACTCCGTCTCCCTGGTCCTTGACCCACTCGTGCTCCGCTGTGTATCGCAGGTCGCTGGGGATCTCACTCATGAACAGGCTCCTTTGCTGTGTTCTGAACTGCAGTGTGCTCGATGTGATCGGTCAGGAGGTCGGGTTCGGGACGGGCTGAGCGTACTCAGGGGTCATCGGCGTGTGCAATGAGGTGATGTCGAGGCTATCGCGCTGCTCGACCCGAGCCTCCCCGTTCAGCCGCCGGACCGACTCGGCCACCCCGCCGGGAATGTCCATGGCAGCGGCCATCGTCGGCGGATCACCGATCGCGCGAATGAGGTAGGGAGGCTCGACGCGCGTGCCGGAGACGGCGATCGCGCCGTCGAGGTCGGTGAAGTACGTCGAGGCGACGACACGCACTCCGTTGATCTCGACGGTCTCGGTGCCGGCGTCGCGCAGCTCCTGAAGTGCGTCGAGCAGCTGCGCCGCGCGCACCCGCCGCTCGGGGTCGGTGATCGTCAGCTCAATCCCCGGTCCTGTTGCCGCGACGGTGCCGGAGAGCACCTGGATGGCGTCGAGCCGGGCCTGGGCGGCAGAGCGCGCCTCCTCCGAGGTGGCGCCGGCGGCAAGCTGACTGCGGGTGCGCTCGAGCTCGCGGATCTCCCCGGAGAGACGGGAGTTCTCCTGGGTGACGTTGTCAAGGATCCGGACCAGCTCGTCGGAGCGCAGGTTGGACAGGCCCTCGAGGTCGGTCTGGCGGACCTGGGCGGCGATGGCGAAGCCGAGAGCGAGGGCGAGCAGTCCGACGATGAGGTTGGCACGGGTGAGCCGGGGTCTGCCCATGCGGCGCAGCCGGCGCCACGCCGACCGCCCGGTGACCGGCTCCGGAGCGCGCTCTCCGTCGGCCGATCCGGGTGCACCGGTCGTGAGGGACCTGTCGGACTCGGCCTGCGCGACATCCTGCTGGCCGGGATCCTCACGCATGGCATCGTCACGCATGGAACAGGTGCCTTCGGATCGAGGCGACGTTGGAGAAGATCCGGACACCGAAGACGACGACGACGCCGGTGGACAGCTGGGAACCGACGCCGAGCTGGTCGCCGATGAAGACGATGAAAGCCGCGACGACGACGTTGGACAGGAAGCTGATGACGAACACCTTGTCGTCGAAGATCCCGTCGAGGACGGCCCGCACCGCCCCGAAGACCGCATCGAGTGCCGCGATGACCGCGATCGGCAGGTACGGCTGCATCCAGATCGGCACGCTCGGGTCGAGGACGAGCCCGATGGCGAGCCCGATGAGCAGTCCGATGATGGGAATCACTGGCCCTCCCCCTCCCCGAGGGGACGCGCGTTCTCGATGCGCAGCGCTGACGCGCTCGTCATGGTGATCTCTCCCTCTGTCGCCACGTCCACCTGGATCCCAAGATTGTCGCTCAGGGCCTTGAGATAGGCACCCCCGTCCCCGCCCGCGAAGTCACGGGTCAGCCGGTCCTGGTCCCCGATGGCCCGGACGACGTACGGCCGGGTAAGAGGACGATAGTTCACGAGGATGGCCTCCCCCGCGAACCGGATGGCGGAGCGGCTCGTGAGTCGCTGCCCACCGATGTCGATGGCCTCGGCACCGGAGGCCCACAGAGCGTTGACGACGACCTGCAGGTCGCTGGAGCGGACCTTGCCCTCGTGCATCACGGTCGCGTCCGAACCCACGGGCGGGGGCCCGTCGTCGATGGTCACCGACAGGCCTGGTCCCTGCACCCCGATCGCCCCGACAGAGGTCGTCAGCGCACTCGTCAGGCCTGCGGCGGCGAGTCCGGAGCTGTCGCGGACGATCTGCTCCTGGGCAGCCGCAACCTCGGCCTGGAGCTCGTTGACCCGGGCCGAGTTGACCTCGACGCGCTCCCGATGGGTCTCGATCTGGGCGACGAGCTCGGCGCGTGCAGAAGAACGCTCGGTCTGCCGGGCCGTCAGGGTGGTCGCCGAGGTCCCGAACAGCAGGCCGATGACGAGCACGGTGACGAGGAGCAGCATGCCGTTCGACTTCTCCGGCTCGGCAGAGCCGGCCAGTCGGCGGCGTTCGGCGACAGCGGCATACCCCGGGTCGATCGGTCGGTGCAGCAGCTCGTTGATCAGCGACATCGATGCGTCCGGCCGGGGCGGCGCGGGCTGCGTCGTCATGCCGGATGTCCCGCAGCCTCGCGAGCCCGGAACTCACGCAGGTCTCGGAGCTGGAGGACGTAGATGTATGCGCCGAGCCAGTACAGGACCGTTCCCCACCAGACGAATGCCCAGCCGAGCGGCTCCGCCCACACGCGCACCCCGTCGCTCACCTGCGCAAGCAGCAGCACCGGGAAGGCATAGAGGAGGTTGAACGTCGCGGCCTTGCCGACGAAGTGCACCGGCAGCCCGATCTGACCGAGCGAGCGGACCCGGAGCATGACGATCGCCATGAAGACCTCGCGCGCGACCAGGATGGCGACGAGCCACCACGGGATGATGTCGCGCCAGGCGAGGCCGACGATCGTCGTGAGGATGTACAGGCGGTCCGCGATCGGGTCGAGGAGCTGCCCGAGCCTCGACTCCAGCCCCATCGTGCGTGCGATCTTGCCGTCGAGATAGTCGGTGATCCCGGACAGCATGAGGACGATGAGGGCGAGCACGTCATGCTCGTTGAGAATGGCCCAGAGGAACACCGGGACGCCGACGAGCCGGACCATGCTGAGCAGGTTGGGGACGGTGAGGACGCGGTCGGAGACCTGCTTGACCGTTGACGTCTCCCCACTTCCACGCGCTGCCACGCACTCACTGTATGCGAGAGCGCCCCTCCCGCGGTGCCGCCGTCCCGTCACGCTAGCGTTGATCCTCATGCTGATCCTCGGAGCAGACCTGGCAACGAACCGACGCCGCACGAGTGTGAAGTGGCGGGCCTTCCCGGAGGACGTCCTTCCGCTGTGGGTGGCCGAGATGGACGCCACCCTCCCACCGGCGGTGGTCGAGGAGGTGCACGACCTCCTCACCCGGGGCGACACCGGATATGCGTGGCCGGGCGAGTATGTCGCCGCCTTCACAGAATTCGCTGCGGACCTGTGGGACTGGTCCGTGGATCCGGTCCAGTGCCGGACGGTCACCGATGTCATGGTCGGGATCGAGGAGATGACCCGGATCCTGCTCCCTGACGGTGGCCGGGTGATCATCGACGATCCGGTCTACGACGCCTTCCCGCTGCACATCGAGAACATCCGGCGGGACACAGCCCGCGTTCCCCTCACCGCCGAAGGCCGACTCGACCTCCATCAGCTCGAGCGCGCCTTCGCCGAGGCCCGCGCCGACGGTTCACCGGCTGTCTACTGGCTCTGCAACCCGCAGAACCCGACAGGAACGGTCCCGACGAAGAACGAGCTCACCGCTCTGGCCGAGATCGCGCACCGGACCGGAGTCCGGGTCGTCAGCGACGAGATCCACGCGCCCCTGGTCGACGTCCACGCCGACTTCGTCCCCTATCTCACGGTGGACCCACGAGGCATCACTGCGACGTCGCCCTCGAAGTCGTTCAACCTCGCCGGGCTCAAGGCCGGTCTGGTCGTGGCCGGCGAGGAGGCGAGCGATGCTCTGGCCGCCCTCCACCCGGTCGTCTCGTATGCCGCCAGTCACGTCGCGATCCGCGCGCATACCGTCGCGTACCGGGAGGGACGCGACTGGCTGGAGCAGGTGCGCGCGGAGATCAGGGACAACCGGGCACTGCTCGGCGACCTGCTCGCCGAGCACCTTCCGAAGGCACGCTGGCGGGAGCCGCAGGCGACCTATCTCGCGTGGATCAACCTCACCCACCTGCGGCTCGGGTCGCAGCCGGCCCGCACCCTCGCGAAGCGGGCGAGGGTCGCCCTCGGCGAGGGCGCGAACTACGGACCGTCCGGCCAGGGGTACGTACGGATGAATCTCGCCACGTCACCGGAGATCATCCGCGAGGCGATCTCCCGGATCGACGATCTCGTCGACGACTGGCAGGAGTGAGCCTCAGACGTTGCGGCGGTACTGCCCGCCCACCTCGAAGAAGGCCTCACTGATCTGCCCGAGTGAGCAGAAGCGAACGGCGTCCATGAGGGCGTCGAAGACGTTGCCCCCGGAGATCGTCGCCTCCTTGAGCCGTTCGAGCGCCGCCGGCGCGTCCTCGCGGTTGCGCTCCTGGAACTCTGCCAGCCGGCGCAGCTGGGACTGCTTCTCGTCCTCGGTCCCACGGGCGAGTTCGATCTCGGCGACCGGCTTGTCGTGGTCCTCCGGCAGGAAGGTGTTGACGCCGACGATGGGCAGCGACCCATCGTGCTTGCGCTGCTCATAGAGCATCGACTCGTCCTGGATCTTGCCGCGCTGGTAGCCGGTCTCCATCGCGCCGAGGACACCACCGCGCTCGGCGATGCGCTCGAACTCGGTGAGCACAGCCTCCTCGACGAGGTCGGTGAGCTGGTCGACGACGAACGAGCCCTGGAGGGGGTTCTCGTTCATCGACAGTCCCCACTCGGCGTCGATGATCATCTGGATCGCCAGCGCCCGGCGCACCGACTGCGCCGACGGGGTGGTGATGGCCTCGTCGTAGGCGTTGGTGTGCAGCGAGTTGGCGTTGTCGTAGAGCGCGCACAGGGCCTGGAGGGTGGTGCGGATGTCGTTGAAGTCCATCTCCTGGGCGTGCAGGGAACGACCCGAGGTCTGGACGTGGTACTTGAGCTTCTGCGAGCGCTCGTCCGCGCCGTACTTGTCCCGCATCGCGACCGCCCAGATCCGTCGGGCGACCCGGCCGATGACGGTGTACTCGGCGTCCATCCCGTTGGAGAAGAAGAACGAGAGGTTGGGGGCGAAGTCGTTGATGTCCATGCCCCGCGCGAGGTAGGCCTCGACATAGGTGAAGCCGTTGGCGAGGGTGAACGCGAGCTGGCTGATCGGGTTCGCCCCGGCCTCGGCGATGTGGTAGCCGCTGATCGACACCGAGTAGAAGTTGCGGACCTGGTGGGCGATGAACCACTCCTGGATGTCCGCCATCGCCCGCAGGGCGAACTCGGTCGAGAAGATGCACGTGTTCTGCCCCTGGTCCTCCTTGAGGATGTCGGCCTGGACTGTGCCCCGGACCGACGAGAGGGTGCGGGCGCGGATCTCGTCGCGCTCCCCGGCGTCCGGCTCGCGGCCCTCCTCCTCGCGGAACAGGTCGACCTGCTGGTCGATCGCCGTGTTGAGGAACATCGCGAGGATCGTCGGCGCCGGGCCGTTGATGGTCATCGAGACGCTCGTCGTGGGTGAGACGAGGTCGAACCCGGCATACAGGTCCTTCATGTCGTCGAGGGTGGCGATGGAGACACCGGAGGTGCCGACCTTGCCGTAGACGTCCGGGCGGGCCTCGGGGTCGCGGCCGTACAGCGTGACCGAGTCGAACGCGGTGGACAGGCGGGTCGCCGGCTGCCCCTTGGACAGCAGGTGGAAGCGACGGTTCGTGCGGTGCGGGTCGCCCTCACCGGCGAACATCCGGGCCGGGGCCTCACCGGTCCGCTTGAACGGGAAGACGCCTGCGGTGAAGGGGAAGTATCCCGGCAGGTTCTCCGAGCGCAGGAAGGTCATCAGCCGGCCGTGGTCCTCGTCCGGCGGGAGAGCCACGCGAGGAACGGTGTTGCCGCTCAACGTCTCTCGCGTCAGAGGCGTGTGAATCTCCTTGCCGCGCACCACATACACCTGCTCGTCACCGGTATAGCGCTCCTTGAGCTCATTCCAGCCGGCGATGAGCTGCCGCGCCTGCCCCTGGCCCTTCTCCCGCTCGGCGCGCAGCTCGGAGAGCACCTCGGGCGCGTCGGCGCCGAGCATCGTGGCGACCGACTCCAGGTGCTGGGTCTCGCGAGCGAGCTGCGCGAGCCGGGTCGTGTCGGAGTGGTATGCGCGCACGGTCTCGGCGATCTCGGCCAGATAGCGCTCCCGGCCGCGGGGCAGGACGCTGGTGAGTCCGGTCGAGGTCTTCGTGTCGACAGCAGGGAGGCGACCCTCGAACTCGGCCAGGCCGTGCTCGCGGAGCTGGTCGCGCAGCTCCTGATAGAGACCGGTGACGCCGTCGTCGTCGAAGCGGGCCGCGCTCGTGCCGAAGACCGGCATCGACTCCCAGGACTGCCCGAAGGCCTCCCGGTTCCGGACCATCTGCCGGGCGACATCCCGCCGGGCGTCCTCGGCTCCACGCCGCTCGAACTTGTTGATGGCGACGACGTCGGCGAAGTCGAGCATGTCGATCTTCTCGAGCTGGCTGGCCGCGCCGTACTCGGGCGTCATGACATAGAGGCTTGTGTCGACGTGGTCGGTGATCGCCGCGTCGCCCTGTCCGATGCCGGGGGTCTCGACGATGACGAGGTCGAATCCGGCTGCCTTGCAGGCGGCGGTGATGTCATCGAGAGCCGGCGGGACGACCGCGCCGGCGCTGCGGGTGGCGAGGCTGCGGAAGTAGACCGTGCCCTCGGCGATCGAGTTCATCCGGATGCGGTCGCCGAGGAGTGCACCGCCGCCGCGACGGCGGGTGGGGTCGATGGCGAGCACGGCGATACGGACCTTGTCCTCGCTGTCCCGGCGCAGGCGGCGGACGAGCTCGTCGGTCAGCGAGGACTTGCCGGATCCGCCGGTTCCGGTGATGCCGAGAACCGGTGTGCTCGAACGACCGGCTGCCTCACGCATACCGGTCAGCTGGTCGTCAGCGACGTTGCCCGCCTCGAGAGTCGTGATGAACCGGGCCAGGGCCCGCTCCTCACCGGCCAGCAGCGCCTCGAGCGGCGCGGGTTCGGTCGAGAGGTCGGTGTCGCACTCGGCGATGAGCTCGTTGATCATGCCGGGCAGGCCGAGCCGCTGGCCGTCCTGCGGGCTGAAGATGTGCACGCCCCGCTCACGGAGCAGCTCGATCTCGGCCGGGACGATCACTCCCCCGCCGCCGCCATAGACCTTGACGTGGCCCGCTCCCCGCTCGCGCAGCCGTTCGACGAGATAGCTGAAGTACTCGACGTGGCCGCCCTGGTACGAGGAGACGGCGACGCCCTGGGCGTCCTCCTGGATCGCGGCGGTGACGATCTCCTCGACGCTGCGGTCGTGGCCGAGGTGGATGACCTCGGCGCCCTGACTCTGCAGCAGTCGCCGCATGATGTTGATCGCGGCGTCGTGCCCGTCGAAGAGGCTCGCCGCCGTGACGAAGCGCACCGGGTGGGTCGGGACGTGAAGGTCAGCCTTGGCCATGGGACTCAGCGTAGCGGTCTTTTAGTTGGACGTCCAACTATTTTACGTTCGACTAGTTCGGTAGACTGCTCTTCGTGACCGACACCAGCCCGTCCTTCGACCCCATCGCCGAGGCGACCCGGCTCTGGGGTGAGCACGGCTGGGCGGAGTCAGCCGGCGGCATGGCAGCGTTGACCTCCCTCATGCGCGCCCACCAGCTAGCCCTCTCCCTCGTGGAGTCGGTTCTCAAGCCCCTCGGCATCACTTTCGCCCGCTACGAGGTGCTCATGCTCCTTGTGTTCTCCCAGCGCGGCACGCTGCCGATGAGCGTGATCGGCTCGCGCCTTCAGGTGCACGCAACGAGCGTGACCAATGCCGTCGACCGCCTTGAGCGGGCCGACCTCGTGCGCCGTCTCCCCCACCCGAGCGACCGCCGGGCCACTCTCGTCGAGATCACCGACTCAGGGCGTCGTCTGGCAGACGATGCCACCGACCGGCTCAACGCCGAGGTCTTCTCCCAGCCCGGCCTCAGCCCTCGCGACGCCCGGGGTCTCGTGGAGATCCTCACCCGTTTCCGCCAGGACGCCGGCGACTTCTGATCTCACTCACTTCTGGAGCGGCCCCCTGTTCCCGCACCCGAGTTGACGCCCGACGGGCTCTCCGTCCTCATCGCCTGGACCCCGAAGCCGCCGCCGAACTCATCGGCTACCTCAAGCAAATGATCCAGACGGTGAACACCACGCTGGTGATCTCGACGCATCAGCTCGCGGGCCTCGAAGCTCTCTGTGACGACATCGGAATCATCAGACAGGGCCGGCTCCTCACTGCCGGTCCCGTCGACACACTGCTCCAGCAGGAGTGGCCGGGACACCGCTACACCCTCAGCATCGACGGCGACCACACTGCAGCCCGCCGGATCGTCACCTCGCTCGCGACCGCAGATGACAGCGCCGGCAACGACCTCGCGTTCCACACCGACGATGAACGCACAGTCTCCGAGATCGTGGCAGCGCTCGTGCATGAAGGTATCGCGGTGAGGTCCGTGATCCCGCAGCATCCGACGATCGAAGACTTCTACTTCACCACGCTCGACAAGGAGACAGGCGCATGACCATTCAGGCCGATATCCCGCAGCTCCCCGGAACACGTGGAGGGATCAGCTGGCAGCGTGTCACAGCTGTCATGCGTAGAGACTGGCTCGAGGTCGCGCGCAACAAGCAGGTGATCACGTCCCTCGTCGCCGTGCCCCTCTGTTCGCCGTCCTTCTCCCCGCAGCAATCATCCTGCTCGGCGGCTCAGGCATCCTCACCTCCACAATCGCAGCACTGCAGGGATTTCTCGACAATCTGCCCGCAGGAGTCGCCCCGTCGGACTACACCCCCGACCAGACGATCGTGTACGCGGTGATCGTCTACTTCCTGGCGCCCTTCTTCCTCGTTATCCCCGTCATGACCGCATCGATCACCGCTTCTTCCAGCCTCGTGGGCGAGAAGGAACGCCGCACGATCGAGGGTCTGCTGTACACGCCGCTCACCAATCGCGAACTCGTGCTCGCCAAGGTGCTCGGCTCTATGATTCCCGCAGTTGTTCTTACCTGGATCGCATTCGTCATCTACACGGTGATCGTCGGAGTGCTCGGAGCACCCATGATGGGTGGGATCTTCTTCCCGACCTGGACCTGGGCCGTGCTCATCGTGCTGCTCGTGCCGCTCGTCGGGTTTCTCGTCACGAGCCTCATCGTCGCCGTGTCAGGTCGCTCGACCACGATGCAAGGCGCCCAAGGTACAGCGGTGTTCGTCGTGTTCCCGATCCTTGCCCTCGTCATCGGACAAGCCACCGGGCTCGTGCTCTTCAACGTCAATGTCGCCCTCATCGCAGCCGCGATACTCGCTATTGCTGACGTGCTCGCTTTCCTGCTCGTCGTGGCGAAGTTCCAGCGAGAGCACATCGTCACGAAGCTCTGAGCCAGGGCCGCCGTGAGAGGTAGGTCAGGAGCGAACGCTCGGCCCAGTGTCCGACCCACGCTTCCCACTCTCGCTCCTCAAGAACGCGTGTGCTCTTTCCCGCCGACGCTTGGAAGGCCCTGTCCCGAGCGTTACTACCGCGCTCAAGCTCCGCGTCAATCACCTTAGGCATGTACTCATCCTCCTGGACTCAAAAAGGAGCGGCATCAAACCTGCGGCGCTTCAACCTGCGCGACGTCCAGATCGCAGCCCGTCACGCCGACCCTCGGACCACCATGCGCTATGACCGGGCCCGCAAGAACCTCGACCGGCACCCCAACTACATCCTCGCGGCCTACATGGCATCAGGAACCTAACGGCTAGAACCACGACGCCTTTTCGTTTACGATATTCTCATGCGTGAAGACGAAGTCAGCGAGGAGCTGGTCCAGCAGTGGGCCGACGAGGCCGAAGCCGGCTATGACGTCGAGACCCTCAAACGACGAGGCCGCGGTCGACCCGGTCGAGGAGCAGAACCCATGCAGGTCGTCGCCGTGCGCCTGACCGCTGAGGAGATCGCAGCCCTGGACGCACTCGCCGAACGCGAGCACCTCACCCGATCCGAAGCCATCCGCCGAGCCTTGGCCAACTTCGCCGCGTGAACGTTCACCCCAGCGCCCTCAAGCACGGAGTAAGCGCCGAAGACGCAGTGCACGCCGCGTACTGGTCCCAGTGGGTTGAGCCACTCGAGGACGACGACTGGCCGCACCGCGAGATGCGACTCGGCTTCGACACCCAGGCCCGCCTCCTGGAGACAATCGTGCTCGTCTTCGAGAGCGGCAACGAGCTAGTCATCCACGCCATGCCAGCCCGTAAGCAGTACCTCGATCTCCTACCCTGACCCACCCAGCTACACGTCCGACCATGCCGCTGTCGGGGCCGGAAGGTGTGTTAATCGCGGTGACGCGCATAGCCACCCGCCTGCGGGCGAGAGGAGCCGCACCCGTCCGGCTATTCGCCAGCTTCTAGCGCTGCAAGGCTCACAGCTCGCGAGGTCGTCAGCTTGTCCTGGAGCGAGCGAAGCAAGTCGATCGCTTTGACATCCGGTCGGCCAAAGGTGTACTGGCTGTCCGAGCCAGAGCCGTACACCGCGCTGGCCCAGACAATCTCCGTGGCGATCAGGGCGCGCGTCCAATCTCGAACGGTTAGCGGCTGCCCCGTGCTGATCATGTCCGCAATTCGCCGTTTCTCCCGGTGCAGCCCTACCACCGACTCGAAGCCCATAGCGCGCACGATGTTGTCCGTGGGGTTTGCCGGTCCACCCCAGTCGAGGAGGCCCCAGCGCAGCATGGCTCGCTCTTCGCTGTTTAGCTCCACCGTCACGGGATCCAAAGCCCGAAGGCTAGCCGCCCGCGTTCAAATCGGCTCGGGCCTTCGGGACAA
>JAAYSB010000161.1 GCA_012518475.1 Intrasporangiaceae bacterium
CCGGCAACACTCCAGACGTGGGAGACGTAGGGCACCTCGCTCCCCTTGCGGGTCTCTCCCTCGTGCTTGTCCCAGGCCAGCTCGGCCGCGCGGCGGACGAGGGCCCAGTCCTTCGTGTCGTACTGCTTCACAGCGGGGCACCTTTCTCTCGACATCGACATCGTCATCGTCGCACCACTGTCTGACAGTGGCTGGCTCCTCAGATCCCCAGCCGATTGGCCACCTCCGGCCCGCCGGCCTCCCGGATCAGCTCGGGGTCGCCGACGACGATGAGCTTGTCCGTGGCCCGGGACAGACCGACATACAGCCGTTCCCTGGCTCGCTCGCGCAGCTGAGTGTCATTGACGCACAGGACGGTCACTCGGCGCTCGAGCCCCTTGCACCCGAGGACGTGCCCGTAGAACACGAGGTCGGCGTCCCAGAAGGTGGCCCAGTACCCTTCCTGCCCAAGGCTTTCCTGCAGTGCCACCTGCTCGGGGTGCCGTGTGTGGGTGGTGAGCAGCATGATGTCCTCGGGGCGCCAGCCGGCGTCGATGAGGGGATCGATCTGGTCGTCGGCGACATCGACTGCATCCTCTGCGGAGCACGGGATGAAGGTGACCTCCGGGCCGTCCCCGCCCCGCGCATACATCCGCATCGGGGCCAGTGGGGAGAAGACCTCGGCGATCTGCCGCGTATTGCGCAGGTTGTGGTCCAGGACGAGAGGGACGAGCGGGAACGGCGGCCGACCGTAGCGCGCGAACACCCGCTGGTTCTCGTCGCTGTAGGCGAACCCGTCCTCCCGTCTCCTCGTCCTTGAGGCAGCCCACCATCGGCCGCCACCACGCGTCAGCGAAGTCCTGCGCCTCGTCGACCACGAGCACGTCGAACTTCCTGCCCGCAGGCAGAACACGCGCCAGCTCCGCCATCTGCGCGGGCAGCTCCTCCTCCCAGAACTGCGGCTCGTTGCGCCCGCCGAACTCGGTGACACCGAGATAGCGCGCGAGCTCCTCGAAGGTGCCGACGAAGGCAGGCCGTTCCTTGCGCGGGGCCTTGGCCAGCATCCGGGTGAACCACTGGGCGAGCCCGATCGAGTAGCAGATGAGAGCGACGCGCCGAGCCGGTATGCCGTGGACGCCCTTGCTCAGCTGCCTTGCCTGAGTCATCGCGAGGACGGTCTTGCCGCTGCCCGCTCCCCCGCGCACCTCCACCCGGTGCAGCAACCGGGTGACGGACAGGATCGCGGCCTGCTCGACAGTGAGCCGTTCGGCGTGGCTCTCCCGCTCGTCGGCCTCGGCGAGCAGGGTGCGCTGCGGGAGGTTGCGCCCCCGGAGGATGTCGACGATGAGGTCACAGTCGTCGTCCGTGGGGACGCGGTGGCCGCTCTCCTGGTGGGCGGCGATGTCCCAGAGCCGACCGACCAGGTCCTTCAGGTCATCGCGGCCGTGGATGCTCCACCGTGGACAGTCCGGTGTGGCGAAGTCGTCGTCGACATCGGTGTAGGGCAGGACGATCGAGTGTCCGAACCGCACCCGTGTGCGGCTGGAGTTCTTCCACCGCGGGTCTGCCTCGATGTACGTCCGCAGCGCGTACTTCCCACTCCTGGCCTGGTCGACCGGGTGGATCTCACGGCGGTGGGAGCCGGATCGGGTCCACCACTGTCCGTCTTCGTAGGAGACCGATCCACCCTTGACCTCGAGGACGAGGACCCCTGTGTCCGGGATGAGGACGACGAGGTCGAGCTCATGGTCCTTGCGCTCGTCGGTGAGGCGGACGTTGGCCAGGACCGTCCACTCCGGCGGGGCGGTGGCCACCACCTTCTCCCAGACCTCACGTTCGGACGTCGTCTCGAACTGCGGGTCGTCGGGGAGGACCCGTGGGCCGGTGCCGCTCATCTGTCGCTCCTGCGAGACGAGGCCGCTCAGGCGATCTTCAGGACGAGCTTGCCGGTGTTGCGGCCCTCGAACAGGCCAAGGAGGGTGCGGCCGAAGTCCTCGACGCCGCCCTCGACGACCGTCTCGCGCGCGACGAGCCGACCGGAGCGGATCAGCCCGGCCATGTCCGTCAGGGCGGCCTCGTCCTTGTCGGGGTAGTCGAAGACGAGGAACCCCTGCATCCTGGCGCGGAACACCAGCAGCGCCATGTAGCGGCTGGGGCCCGGAGCGAGCTGCTCGTCGTTGTAGGTTGAGATCGCTCCGCAGATGACGATGCGCGCACTGCGCCGCAGGTTGGCCAGAGCAGCGTCGAGGATCTCACCGCCGACGTTGTCGAAGTAGACGTCCAGACCCTGCGGGGCGAGCTCACGCAGCCGCGTCAGGACGTCCTCGTTCTTGTAGTCGATCGCCGCGTCGAAGCCGATCTCCTCGAGCCACGCGCACTTCTCGGGTCCGCCGGCGATGCCGATCACGGTGCAGCCCTTGGCCTTGGCGAGCTGCCCCGCAACGCTCCCCACGGCTCCGGCGGCAGCCGAGATCACCACGGTCTCACCGGGTTTCATCTCACCCACCTCGTACAGGCCGTGGTATGCGGTCAGGCCTGGCATGCCGAGGGCGCCCAACCAGGTGGCCGGGCCGGCGACGGAGGTGTCGATCCGGCGAACGCCGGTGCCGTCGGTCAGCGCGTACTCGGTCACCCCGAGGGTGCCGGTGACCGCGTCACCGACCGCGAAGCCGGGGTGGCGGGACTCGGTGACGGTGCCGGTCACCCCCGCGCGCATCACCTCACCGATCTTCACCGGCGGCAGATAGGAGCGGACGTCGTTGAGCCACCCCCGCATCGCCGGGTCCAAGGAGATGTGGTCGACCTTGACGACGAACTCGCCGTCGCCGGCTGTGGGGACCTCGACCTCCTCCACCGCCCACGTGTCGTCGTCGGGCAGCCCGGTCGGTCGCTGGGCCAGGGTGATGCGCTTCATCGTCGTCACCCTCGCACCGTACCCGACATGTCCCACCGGACCCGGTCGGTGGTTCGGCAGAGCGTCGAGGATGCCGGTCCCGCTGAGGTCTGCCGTCGTCGGGCTGCACCGACTCCCACCGTGTGATGTCCCGCTCACACGTCAACCGGCTCACCTGCTCAGGCGTGTACTGGATAGTGAGGACGGAGGCGTCGCGATGGGTGCGATTCGGCGAACACCACTGATACGCGGATCTCTGCTCGCAGGACTCGCGGCGGCTCTCGTGCTCGGCGCCTGCGGCAGCCCGCAGGATCCAGAACCGACGCTGAGCCCCGGTGCGCACACGTCGACATCCCAGACGTCAGCGTCGCGCACGACGTTCCCGACGGTCTCCCCGACTGACTCGCCGACGCCAACACGGACCACGACAGCGCCTCCTACTACAGCGCCTCCCACGACGTCGACCACCACTCCACCGCGGACGACGACGACGACCCAGACCACGGAGCCATCGCAGACGACGACCCCGACGGACCCTCCTGCCCCGTCATGCAACCTCTCGCCATACAAGGGGATGGATGTCGAACGGCTCGCCACGTCCCAGCAGGTCGTGGCGCTCACCTTCGACGGCGGCGGCAGCGACGCCGGGGCCCGCAAGATCCTCGACACCCTCTCCGCCAAGGGAGCGCCCGCGACGTTCTTCTTCACGGGCCGGTTCGCGCAGGCCTACCCGTCGCTGGCTGCCGAGATAGCCGCAAAGTACCCGGTGGGCAACCACACCCAGACCCACCCGGATCTCACGACGCTCGCACGGACTCAGGTGGTCGACGAGGTCCGTAAGGGCCGGTCGACGATCACGACCGTGACCGGCGCAGAGACCCGGCCCCTGTTCCGCTTCCCCTTCGGGGCGCGGAACTCGACCGTGATCCAGCTCGTCAACGAGGAGTGCTACGTGGCGTACCGCTGGACCGTGGACACCCTGGGGTGGAAGGGCACCTCGGGTGGCCAGAGCGCACAGTCGGTCAGCTCGCGGGTGATGAGCACCCTGCAGCCCGGGCAGATCGTCCTGATGCACATCGGCGCGAACCCGGATGACGGCTCGACTCTGGACGCGGATGCTCTCGCCGGCATCATCGACAGCATTCGCGACGCGGGATACACCTTCGTGACCTTGCCGCACTGAGCGACCTCGAGGTGCGGTTCAAAGCCTCAGCTCGCCCAGGCGAACAACGGCGGCAGCAGGAAGAGCATGCCGAGCGACCAGATCAGGTGCGTGATGATCGGGGCGAGGACCCCTCCGGTGACGCGACGTTGGAGACCGACCGCCACTCCGAGGATGACGGCCGCGAACACGAGCAGCGGGATGCCGCTCGCGGCGGTGACCAGCACCCCGCGGTCGCCGTCGGCCCGGGAGAATCCGGTGACGCAGGGTGTCTCCTCGCACAGGGCAGGGCGACTGCTCGCCCAGACCGGACGGGAGTGGACGAGGGTCTCGCCGGACTCGGCATCGACGATCTTCATCGTCGACCATCCGGACGCGTCCTCGGGCGAGAGGAAGACGACCTCTCCACTATCGGTCACTGTCGGGGTGAGCCGGACCCCGCGTGCCGTGTGGCTCAGCCCTGCCGGGCTCTCCCACAGCAGGCTGCCGTCCGCGGCCGACCAGGCTCCCATAAACATGGTGTCGTCCGCGAGGAAGTACCCGACCACCGCGTCCCCGGCCGCCTCGAGCGAGCTTGCCATCGTCACCTCCCCGGTTGTCCACGCCGGGTCGAGGAGGACCTCAGTGTCCGGCGTCGGAGTCGGGGTCGGGGTCGGTGACGGCGTGGAGGTATGCGCGGAGCCGGCCGGCTCCCCACCCTCGCCCCCCGCGGTGGCCGGGTCGGACCCTGTCCCTGCGGAACACCCGACGAGAGCCGCTACGGCCGCTGCCGACAGGAACAGGAGTCCTGCCCGACTCCTCCGGCCGGCACGACGTCGGTTCCGTTGCGGTCGACGGCTTCCCGGATCACTCAATCGCTTCCCCTCATGTCTCGACGGTCTGACAGTCAACCAGAAACCTCCGCGCAGCGGCGGCTGAGTCCGATGGAACCGGAACGTGGTGCGGGACGTCACACCGGTGTCGACCCCTCGGGAAGGAACTTGTGATGGAGAAGCGCCGTCGGTCCTCGATCGCCCTCGCCGCAGCGGCAGCGGCAG
>JAAYSB010000162.1 GCA_012518475.1 Intrasporangiaceae bacterium
ACCTGCTGACCCTTGCGGATCTCCCCGTTGTGGACGCGCAGGAGTGCGAGTCGCCCGAGGAAGTTCGACGCATCGAGGTTGGTGACGTGCGCCTGGAGGGGGGCCCCGGGGTAATAGGTCGGCGCCGGGACCGTGTCGAGGATGGTGGCGAAGAGGGCCTCGAGGTCCTCCGCGTCCGGCAGCTCCCCGTCGGAGGGACGCTCGAGCGAGGCGCGACCGTTCTTCGCAGACGCGTAGACGATGGGGAACTCGATCTGGTCCTCGGTGGCATCGAGGTCCATGAACAGCTCGTAGACCTCGTCGACGACCTCGGCGATCCGGCTGTCCGGGCGGTCGACCTTGTTGATGCAGAGGGCGACCGGCATCCGGGCCGCGAGCGCCTTGCGCAGGACGAAGCGGGTCTGGGGCAGCGGACCCTCGCTCGCGTCGACGAGCAGGACGACACCGTCGACCATGGACAGCCCGCGCTCCACCTCGCCTCCGAAGTCGGCGTGACCGGGGGTGTCGATGATGTTGATCGTCACACCGTCCGGGTGGCCGGCACCGGCAGCCGCGGGCCCGGCATACCGGATCGCGGTGTTCTTGGCGAGGATGGTGATGCCCTTCTCGCGCTCGAGGTCGCCGGAGTCCATGACCCGCTCCCCCGTCGACTCGACGGTGGCGCGGTCGCTGAACGCCCCGGCCTGCCAGAGGAGCTGGTCGACGAGTGTGGTCTTGCCGTGATCGACGTGGGCGACGATGGCGACGTTGCGGATATCGCCGCGACGTGCGAGAACGTCCGCAGGGGCAGCGTCAGCGGACGCAGAAGTCATGGGCATCCCATAATTGTCGCAGTGTCCGGGCGAGCGACGAAATTCGGCCGTTTGATCTCAGTCCGGTAAATACGTCGGCTCAAAGCGGGTCAGGCGCGGGAATACTCAGTACCTTTGCGGTGTCCGGGAGAGTTCCTCCGGGATTCCGGACGCCCAACCCAGCCCGATCGGGCGGGACAGCACACCTAGCGAGGTAACTGAATTGACGCTCAAGCGCAAGGCCGCACCGATTGTCGGCCTCACTGCTGCGGCGCTGGTCCTCACGGCCTGCGCCACCTCGGAACGCGACACCGACACCACCGACGGAACCGACGCCTCGACGTCGGACTCCACCGGCGATGCCGGTGACGCCGGCGCCGAGAGCGCCCTCTTCACCTTCGGTGGAGCCGGCGCCCCGGTCACGTTCGACCCGTTCTATGCCAGCGACGGCGAGACCTTCCGGATCAGCCGCCAGATCTTCGAGAACCTCATCGGCATCGCGCCCGGCACCGCCGACCTGGAGCCTGAGCTCGCGGAGTCCTGGGAGGCCGACGACTCGGGACTGAACTGGACCTTCAAGCTCCGTGAGGGCGTGACCTTCCACGACGGCACCGACTTCAACGCCGAGGCCGCCTGCGCCAACTTCGAGCGGATGTTCGACCAGAACGAGGTCGGCGCGTCCGCCGCCTACTACTGGGGCTCGACCTTCGGCACGTTCAAGGACAAGGCCGACGAGAGCCTGTATCAGGGCTGCGAGCCCACCGGCGACCACGAGCTCGTGCTCACCATCAGCCGCGTCACCT
>JAAYSB010000163.1 GCA_012518475.1 Intrasporangiaceae bacterium
CCACCCCCGCGCCGAGCGCCGGCCCCACCCCCGGTCCGGCCACGAAGGCCGTCCCTGCACCGAAGGCCCCTGAGGCTCCCGCAGCAGCGGCTCCGGCTGCCCCCGCGGCGAAGCCGGCGACGGGTCAGGCCCCCACTCCCGGGCCGCGACCGGCTCCGGCCGCCCCGGCCGCCCCGGCTGCCCGGGAGGGTCGTCCCGGCTCGCCCGGTCCGCGTCCGGGGGCCCGCCCCGGTGCACCACGTCCGGGCAACAACCCGTTCGCATCGAGCCAGGGCATGCGTCAGGGCCGTCCCGACGGACCCCCGCGCCCGGGCAACAACCCCTTCGCGCCGCAGCAGGGTATGCCGCGTCCCCCCGCAGGCCGTGGCGCTCCCGGCGCCGCCGGACCCCGTCCCGGTGGTCCCCGTCCGAACCCCGGCATGATGCCGGACCGCGCTGCGGTCCCGCGTCCGGGCGAGCGTCCGGCCCCTGGCCGCGGTCGTCCCGGTGGCGGCGGCCCGGGTGGCGGTCCCGGCGGGCGTGGTGGCTTCGGTGGTCGCCCCGGTGGCGGTCCCGGTGGTCGTGGCGGCACCCAGGGTGCGTTCGGTCGCGGTGGCGGACGTCCGGTCCGTGGCCGCAAGTCCAAGCGCGCCAAGCGCCAGGAGTTCGAGCAGATGCAGGCGCCGTCCATCGGTGGCGTCACCGTCCCGCGCGGCGACGGCTCGACCGTCATCCGCGTCCGCCGCGGTTCCTCGCTCATGGACTTCGCGGACAAGATCAACGCCGATCCGGCATCGCTGGTGACCGTGCTCATCCACCTCGGTGAGATGGCGACGGCGACGCAGAGCCTCGACGAGGACACCTTCAAGCTCCTCGGCGCCGAGCTCGGCTACGACGTCCAGGTCGTCTCCCCCGAGGAGGAGGAGCGCGAGCTCTTCGACGCGTTCAACATCGATCTCGAGATCGGTGTCGAGGCAGAGGAGGAGGAGAACCTTCAGGCCCGTCCTCCGGTCGTGACCGTCATGGGTCACGTCGACCACGGAAAGACCCGACTCCTCGACGCGATCCGCAACGAGGACGTCGGCTCCGGCGAGGCCGGTGGCATCACCCAGCACATCGGTGCCTACCAGATCCACAAGGAGCACGAGGGCGTCGAGCGGGCGATCACCTTCATCGACACCCCGGGTCACGAGGCCTTCACGGCCATGCGTGCCCGTGGTGCCAAGGTGACCGACATCGCGATCCTCGTCGTCGCCGCCGACGACGGTGTCATGCCGCAGACGATCGAGGCGCTCAACCACGCTCAGGCTGCTGACGTCCCGATCGTGGTCGCGGTGAACAAGATCGATGTCGACGGCGCCAACCCGGCCAAGATCCGTCAGCAGCTCACCGAGTACAACCTCATTGCTGAGGAGTACGGCGGCGAGACGATGTTCGTCGATGTCTCGGCCAAGCAGGGTCAGAACATCAACGAGCTGCTCGAGGCGGTCCTCCTCACCGCGGACGCTGCGCTCGACCTGCGGGCCAACCCCGACCGGGACGCCCGTGGTGTCGCGATCGAGGCCAACCTCGACAAGGGCCGCGGCGCGACGGCGACCGTCCTCATCCAGAGCGGCACGCTCAACGTCGGTGACGCCATCGTCACCGGCAGCTCCTACGGACGCGTTCGCGCCATGCTCGACGAGCACGGCAACAACGTCGAGGCAGCGACCCCGTCGCGCCCGGTCCAGGTGCTCGGCCTGTCCTCCGTCCCGCGTGCCGGCGACACCTTCGTCGTCGCCCCGGACGACCGGACCGCCCGTCAGATCGCGGAGAAGCGGGAGGCTGCCGACCGGCAGGCCTCACTCGCCAAGTCCCGCAAGCGCATCTCGCTCGAGGACCTCAACGAGGCCCTCGCGGCGGGCAAGGTCGACACCCTCAACCTCATCCTCAAGGGCGATGTGTCGGGTTCGGTCGAGGCGCTCGAGGACGCGTTGCTCCAGATCGACGTCGGCGACGAGGTCGACCTGCGGATCATCGACCGCGGTGTCGGTGCCATCACGATGAACAACATCAACCTCGCGATGGCCTCGGACGCGATCATCATCGGCTTCAACGTGCGCGCGGAGGGGCAGAACGCCGACTACGCCGAGCGCGAGGGTGTCGAGATCCGCTACTACTCGGTCATCTACCAGGCGATCGAGGAGATCGAGCAGGCGCTCAAGGGCATGCTCAAGCCGGAGTTCGAGGAGGCCGAGCTCGGCACGGCGGAGATCCGCGAGATCTTCCGCTCGAGCAAGTTCGGCAACATCGCCGGTTCGATCGTGCGCAGCGGCGAGATCAAGCGTGGCTCGAAGGCGAGGATCACCCGCGAGGGTGTCGTCATCGCCGAGAACGTCGAGATCGCCGGCCTGCGCCGCTTCAAGGACGACGTCACCGAGGTCCGCGAGGGATACGAGTGCGGTATCAACCTCGGCTCCTTCAACGATCTCCAGATCGGTGACCTCATCGCCACCTACGAGATGCGTGAGAAGCCTCGCGACTGAGGCTGACTCGCTCCAGACGGCTGTGGGCCGGGATCCAGTCGGATCCCGGCCCACAGCCGTCTGGACCGCATACCGATGGGGTATGTGGTGGTCCTCTCAGGCGATGAGGTTGCCGCCGAGGACCTCGCCGGGCGCGCAACCGGGAAGGACGGCGAAGACCGCCGACCCGATCGGCGTCGTGTAGAGGTTGAGCAGGTCCGCCTCCGCCAGTCGCTGCTGCACCGGCACGAACTGGCGCACCGGATCCGCGCAGAAGGCGATGAAGATGAGTCCGGAGCTGCTCACCGAACCGTCATGCGGGGGGTCGTCGTAGTTGTACGGACGCCGGAGGAACCGCTCCTGTGGGCTCTGGGGCATCGAGCGCCGCATGTGCGAGAAGGTGTCGATGACGGGCAGCCCGATCTCGTCGACCGCGGTGAGGTCGGGCGGGGAGTGCTCGTCGCCCCCGGTCAGTGGCGCCCCGGTGTCCAGGCGGCGCCCGATCGTATGCTCCCGGGCGACCCGGTCCGCCCGGTCCCAGCGGTCCAGATCCATGGCGATGCGGCGCACCACCATGGCGCTGGCGTGGGCGCGCCAACCGGTTCCGTCGTCCCAGATGACGGAGTCCTCCTCGGCCGTCCCGACCTGCGGATTGACGGTCCCGTCGAGCTGGCCGAAGAGGTTGCGCATCGTCTCACCCGGGGCGAGGTGGGGCTCCCGGAAGCCTCGCTGGACCCAGCGCTGGTGCGCCATGGGGGTGGCCCCGGTGACCAGGCGGCGCACCGCGTGGGCGACTACGACGGGGCTCTGCCCACAGACCTGGAGGACGAGGTCCCCGCCGGACCAGCGGTCCTCGAGCGCGTCGATGGAGAACTCCGGAAGTGGGCCGAGCCAGCTCGGGGGAGCGGTGCCTGCGGCGGCGAAGGCACCCGGCCCCCAGCCGACCGTCACGGTGAGCTCGCTGGGGCGGGTCGCGAGCTCGGGCTCGACGTCGGTGAGTGTGCCCCGGCCGGACATGAGCCGCTCGATGTCGTCGCTGAGGACGGTCATGAGACGTCGGATCGTGTCCGCGTCGGCACCCTCGGTGAGGTCGAGCGCAACGAGGGTGAGGAACGCCTGGGGCGCGTCTCCGACGCCCGCCTGGCGGGCGCCGTGGAAGCTCCGCGTCGGGAGTGGCTCGGGCACCGGGGGCCTGGAGGCGACGGCCGGTGCCGCCGCCTCCTGCCCCCGCGTGCAGCCGCTGAGGGCCGCCGCCCCGGCCAGCACGCCGACCGAGGCGACGAGGCCGCGCCGTCCGACGAGCCGGCCGCGATCTGCCGGCTCACTCATGGTGTCGCGGTCCCGCTGTCGTCCGTGCTCTCGGAGTCCATGTCGTCATCGGGCGCACCGTGGCCCGGAGCATACGTCTCCTGGGCGCCGGCGAAGGTCCGGGCGGCTGCGACGAGGACGTGGCTGCTCTGGTCCTCGGCCGTGAGCGTGACCTCGACCTCGGTGCCGGCCTCGATCGGATCGGTGAGGCCCATGAGCATGATGTGGTTGCCGCCAGGCTCGAGGACGAGGCTCTCTCCGGCCTCGAGGACGAAGCCGTGCTCAGCTTTGCGCATGACCATCGCGCCACCCTCCATGACGGTTTCGTGCAGCTCGACCATGTGCGCGACGGGCGAGGAGCCCCCGGAGAGGTGGACCGCTGCGTCGGTGGGGTTGCGCAGCGTGCCGAAGACTCCGGTCATCGACTCGGCTCCCGTCTCGTCGACGGCCTTGACCCAGCCGTCCTGCAGGGTCACGCCGGAGTCGGTGGTCTCAGTGGCGGACGGCGCGGTCGTGCCGGGGGTGGAGGACGTGTCGTCAGAGGCCCCGCAGCCGGCGAGGATGAGGGTGGTGGCGAGCACGGCAGCAAGCACGCCGCGCAAGGGGTGGATGTTCATGGAGAGAGCGCTCCTTGAGGGCGGGCACGGCAGCGCAGCCATGCCGGAAGGGAGGAGAGGGCAGGAGAGCCGGACCCGCGGGCGACGGCGTCGTCGGGGCGGAGCCGGTGCCCTAGGCCGGAGGAGCGCGGTTCCGGACGCTGCGGTGGGCGAGCCCGCTCGCGGCGGATCGCAGGACGGCAGGGACGGGGGAGAGGGCCGGAGTCGGCAGGAGTGGCA